>CBHEUU010000929.1:0-1500 GCA_965990355.1 uncultured Chitinophagaceae bacterium | reverse complement strand
CTGCTTGGCAGACGCAATTGCCAGCGGTTTTTGCAAACACGTTTTCTGGTGCCGGCAGAAACCACCAATCCGATCTTTGCAAATGGGTATAAGAACAAAGCCTGTTTAAAGAAATTCACCCGTGTTATCAATGGGCAGTCTTATTTGCCGATCATACCTGATATTAATCCTGATACACTTGATGTTAATACAAAAGAAGAGCATACGATCTTCTGGCCTAACGAACAGAACATCGGGAATGGTTTCAGCGCTGCAGCATACCTGCATTCGCATAAGAAAGCCCTGGGCAACCGGCTGTCGCTGGTAATGAAAGATGTTTTATTCCGGCAAACCAAACTAAACTGGATCACACGGCAATACCTGGCGCTTCCTTTCCGTTGGCCGGTCAAGAACCTGATCAGTGGAGTGATCATTGAAGAGATGATTGAAAAGATGCGGAAACATAACCTGATCTGACGGCATATAAATCAAAAACGGTAGCCGATAGTAAGGTAATTTATGGAGCCTTCTCTTGAATAGCCTTTGGAGAATTGCAACAATACCAGTTCAACGGGAATGATATAAATGCCTGCTCCATATCCATTATGCCATTCATCTGATTTTTCACCAGGCAACCATACGCGTCCGATATCATCAAACCCGATAACGCCAATGGAGCCGGGGAAAAGATAAGAGTTGAAATCAAACAGCTTCAGGCGCAGCTCAAAATTGTTGTACAACATCGTTTTACCGGAGAACCGCCAGGTATGGTAACCACGGAGTGTTTGAGGGCCACCCAGTTTTAATAATTGAAAATAGGACGGATCGCCTACTGTAGTGCCAGCTCCCGTGCGATTGGCAATAGTGAATACAGAACGTTTATCTGGGTTGATATAAAAACTGAATTCTGAACTGATCTGCCCGTATGTATCATGCTGATGGCCGAGCCGCCGCATGGCAGACAAACTGGTATACCAACGGATGCCCTGCGTGGGAAATGTTTTATTCAGGCGTGTATCCAGTTCTGCAGCGCCGATAACACCCGCATAATATTTGGCAGAAAAAACATCTTCTTCCGGATGCTGCTGGTCGAATTCTTTGAGATACTTAAATTCATTGTTGGCCGCTTTGCTGGTATAGAATTGCCCGGCAATCCCTCCATTGATGGTGAAGTGGTGGTAAGTACGGCTTATCCGCACATCGGCATTTACCACATCATACCTGTTGCGGTAATAACCGATCTCTTTAGGAGTTTTATCTTCAAACACACTTTCATTGCCCAATCCAAAAAAATTGCTGACGTTGTTAGGGCCTCTTGAAGTGATATTAATGTTCAGGTCATTATTGCCAAAAGCTTTTTTATAATCCGCGTAGTAAGTGAACAGGAAAGATTTTCTTACAAAAGAATAATCCATCAGCAACTGGTGACGGAAAGCATGGGGCGTTCTGCGGAAGCCGTGTTTTGTATAGGCAAAACCGGCTATAAGGCTGATGCCGATATCAGTATTGTAGTGGGCAGAT
>CBHEUU010000928.1:0-1502 GCA_965990355.1 uncultured Chitinophagaceae bacterium | reverse complement strand
TATCGCCAAAAATATTATTTGATCATTGTTATGGTAAATACGCCATTGCCGCTGTAAATGTATTTACCATGGAGCAGGTACATGGATTGTTTGCCGCAGCACAGGCTTCGGATACGCCTGTTATTGTTCAGCTCACGCCAGTAGCCCGGAATTATGCGCATCCGCAAATGCTGAAAGCAATGATACAGGCAGCAGCACAGATCTACCCGGAAGTGATTTATTCCATCCATCTTGATCATGGTACGGAAGAGCATGCATTCAGCGCTATCAACCAGGATTATTCATCCGTGATGATAGATGCCTCGCATGATCCATTTGAAACAAATATCAAAAGAACAAGCGCCGTTACAGAGGCAGCCCATCAGAAAAATGTTTTTGTGGAAGCTGAGCTAGGTGTGTTGAGCGGTGTGGAAGATGATCTTTCCATAGATGAATCACTGGCAAAGTATACCGATCCAAAACAAGCGCGTGAGTTTGTAGAGCGTACAGGCTGCGACAGTCTCGCAGTAGCAGTGGGAACAAGCCATGGTGCCTACAAATTCAGCGGTGGCCAGGGGCTGCAATTCCGGGTGCTGGAAAAGATACAGGAACAATTGCCGGGATATCCATTGGTGTTGCACGGAAGCTCCAGCGTCAGCAGCAGTGATGTGGCTACTATCAATCAGTATGGTGGGAAATTGAAAGAGAATACAAGCGGCGTAAGCGATACTGAATTGCAAAAAGCCATCCACTACGGGATCTGCAAAGTAAATATCGCAACTGACCTGCGTCTTTTATGGACAAGGATCCACAGAAGTTTTTTTGCAGAACAACCCGAACTATTCGATCCGATCATACCCGGCAAGAAATATATGGAAGCTTATAAAGAATTCATGATACAACGGTTTGATGTGTTGGGATGCAGCGGACAATCATCCTCCATCCCTGTCAATAAAAAATCCCTGTTCAAAACAAATTGATAAAATGTCCATTCAAAAAACATATAAACTGGTAAAACATCCGCTGCGGACATCCGGTGTGTACCAGAAAATAACAACCACAGATGCAGGCTGGACTCATCTCAATTTTGAAGCAAGGCTGATGCAAAAAGGCCAGACCTGGGAAGGCAATACCGGTGAGAATGAATTTGCATTCATACTTCTTAGCGGCAACTACAGCGCTGTTACAGACAAGGGCAATTGGAAAACGGAGAATGGAAGAAAAAGCGTTTTTGAAGGGATTGCACACAGCCTTTACCTGCCGCGTCATACTTCCTTTAAACTGACTGCCGAAAGCGAATGGCTCGATATAGCCGCCGGCTGGTGTTTTGCACACGAAGATTTCCCTGCCCGTTTTAAAGGTCCTGAAGAAGCTGCTATCGAGATCCGCGGTGGCGATAATGCGACAAGACAGATCAACAGTCTGGTAGAACCCGGTTTTGGCTGCAGCCGCATCATTGCTGTGGAAGTGTATACACCATCGGGCAACTGGAGTTCATTTCCTGCACACAAGCATGATGAAAG
>CBHEUU010000927.1:0-1504 GCA_965990355.1 uncultured Chitinophagaceae bacterium | reverse complement strand
TTCGCCATAAGCCGCGCGGGGCAAGGATTTTAGCGAATTACTGTATAAGTGCTTTTACGAGTGGTTTTCCGGTAATCCTTTGAAACCCGCTACAGTACTGTGTTTCACAGATCGTTCGCTGAAATGCAGGCGGGTAAAGGATTCCAGAGGAATATACAACTGTTTTTGAACCGGCAAAATTAATAATTAATGTTTTGCACACTCAATTCACAACCTGCAGAACTGACCTGAATGAAATAACATTATTACCCCATTTGGTAAGAGCAGCTTTTCTTTTTTCTTCAGAGAAATTTTCGATATAACGATTATATAATGCTTTGTTTTCTGCAAAAAATTGCACGGCATAGGTTGGTCCTTCCGTTTCATCCACTTCTATCAAACGTAAAATAACAGCATGGGTAAAACATCCTGTGCTGATAACATCCGGAATATGCTTTTCTTTCATCCATTGAAGCCATTTTTCTGCAACCAGCTCAGCCACTTTAGTGGTTACATTATACACAATAGCTTCTTTTTCTCCTGCATCCATACAAATAATCTTAAAGAATGGTAAAAACAGCCTGTTGCTTATGGTTTCAGCTCCAGGTACACCGGGCAGTGGTCAGAATGTTTTACATCAGGGTAGATCTCTGCTGCTACCAGGTTTTTCTTAAGCGGCGCGGTTACATTGATATAATCAATCCGCCAGCCTTTATTATTCAATCTCACAGAAGGGAAACGCTGGCTCCACCAACTGTAACGGTGCGGTTCGGTATGAAATTCCCTGAATGTGTCAACCCAGCCACTATCCAGGAACTTGCTCATCCATTCCCTTTCTTCCGGTAAAAAGCCGGATGATTTTTTATTGCCTTTGGGATCGTGGATATCAATTTCCTTGTGAGCGATATTATAATCACCGCAAACGATAAGCTTGGGATAAGTTTTTTTCAGTTTGTCGAGGTATGCATAGAATTCATCAAGCCATACATACTTATAACTCTGACGTTCATCACCACTGGTGCCGGAAGGGAAATAGGCATTAATCAGCCGTATATCGCCAAAATCAAGCTGTATCACCCTTCCTTCATCATCACTGACTTTGTGGCCGGTGCCATATTCCACTTTGGTGGGTTTTATTTTACTGAAAACGGCTACGCCGCTGTATCCTTTTTTCTGCGCGCTGAACCAATAATCTTCATATTGAAGATCATTGAAAAGTTTGTAATTCACGTTGTCCTTTACCGCCTTGGTTTCCTGTATGCAGATAATATCTGCAGGATCAGTTTTCAACCATTCGATAAATCCTTTGTTAATGGCAGAGCGGATGCCGTTCACATTATAACTAATGATACGCATAGCTGGTTTATTTGTCGTTCAAAGTACAGGATATTTTTACTCCTGCCCAAATGGTAGTGATTCAATTTGATTTTTTTCCCACCAAGACTACAAAGATCACAAAGTATTCACGACGATAGGGGCTTCTTTGTGATCTTTGTAGTCTTGGTGGGAAAAACCTGGTTATGAA
>CBHEUU010000926.1:0-1509 GCA_965990355.1 uncultured Chitinophagaceae bacterium | reverse complement strand
TATACAACGGCATGCAAGGGCGGTGAGCCTGTATCATGAAGTGGATACTATTTTTGTGGTAAGGGATGCAGAGGGTAAGGTTACAAAGAGCGTGAAACAGGAAATAATAAGAGAAGGCCAACTGACCCAGCATATCATTTATTATTATTCCCGGAAAATAGCGTTCCCGGCAGCTGACAGATTTTTCTCCCAGCTGAAATACGGCCGGTTGTTTAAGAAATATATCCGCCAGTATATCCACGAAAAGGGCTTGCCTTCACTGGTGCATTTGCATGTGGGAATGAAAGCCGGACTATTGGCAATGTGGATGAAGCGTACTTATAATATCCCCTATATTGTTACAGAACACTGGACTGGTTTTTTACCCGAAGCAGCAGAGCGCTTTGAAGGGCTTTCCTTTTATATTCAGAAAAAATGGAAGCAATTGCTGGCCGGTGCGTCGGGTATAAGCGTTGTATCTGCTTACCTGGGCAAGCATTTAAGTACATTACCAGTAAACATGCCTCCTGTAAAAATTATTCCCAATGTAGTAGATACCAGGATTTTCTTTCCCGTAAAAAAAGAAAAAGAAAGTGTCACGAAGTTCATTCATGTATCAGGACTGGGTTTTCAAAAAAATCCTGAAGCGATCCTGAAGGCTTTTGCTATTGTAAAAAAAACAAATCCTTCTTTCCGGCTGACTATTTTTGGTCCGTATAACAGACAGATACTTTCCCTGGTAAAAGATTCAGGGCTATCAGGACTGGTCAGTTTACATGCAGAAGTGCCGCAGCGGGAGCTGGCCCATTATATGCAGCAAGCGGATGCATTGGTTTTGTATTCACGTTATGAAACATTCGGCTGTGTAGTAATAGAAGCGCAGGCAAGCGGTGTGCCGGTGATCGTAAGCGATATTCCAGCTATGCACGAATTGGTGCAGGATGGTAAAAACGGCATTCTGGTAAAACAGGATGATCCTTCCGCGCTTGCTGACAGGATTCTTTGGTTTATGGAAAACCAGGGAACTTTTGATAAAGCAGGCATTGCTGAGGATGGTGCCGCAAAATATAATTATGCAAAAACAGGTAAAATATTTTCTGAATGGTATGCTGGCTTTATTGCAGCCTCCTGACTTATGAGCAAAAGAAACCATTATATCATTGTGGCATTGCTTTTTGCCGTTTATCTAATCAACGGGATAATAGCCATACCCAAACTTTCTATTACGAATGATGAAGGAGATCACCTGAGTTATGGTATTCGTTTTCTGCAGTTGCATCCCGAAAAGGTCCGCCCTTTTGATGATGCCAGCACTATGCCGGTATCTGCGCTGAATGCCTTGCCAAGAGCAGCGGAGCAGGCGTTAGCAGGTGGAAAACTGGTTAAAACAGATGGCGGCATCTCGGATATCTTTTCGGGGAGATATATGACATTGTTTGTTTGCCTGCTGATAGGCTTGTTTATTTATAAATGGGCAAAAGAACTTTGGGGTGAAAATGCAGGATTGTTCTCAGTGTTCCTTTTCATATT
>CBHEUU010000925.1:0-1513 GCA_965990355.1 uncultured Chitinophagaceae bacterium | reverse complement strand
CCTTTCACATTCAGCAATCTGCCTGTTGCAGTGTTAATCACAGATTTCTCTGTATACTGTACCGCATTGACCTTTAGCTGATGAGCAAGTATTGTATCTGTTTCAAAACCTGAAAGGTTAAAATAACTGTGATTGGTGAGATTGATTGGCGTGGCTTTATCTGTAATGGCGGTATAGGATATTTCAAACCGCCCGGATGGATGCAGCAGGTATTTAACTTTCACCGTTAAATTTCCGGGGTATCCTTCTTCCCCATCAGCACTCAGGTAAGAAAATATAACACCACAGGCATCATGTGATTCTATCAGCTCCTCGAGTTTCCATATTTTCTGGCTGAAACTATTGAAACCTCCATGCAGATGATTCGGCGGATCATTCACCGGAAGCTGATACACCTGTCGGTTCAATTCAAACTCTCCTCTTTCAATCCTGTTAGCATAGCGGCCAATTACACAACCAAAATAATCACGGTTTATTTTGTAGCCATCTATCCCACGTAAGCCTGCTGCAATATTTTTTACTACGCCATTTTTATCCGGCGTGCGGACCGCCATAATAGCGCAGCCAATATTGGTCAGGGTTATCTCAATTCCATCATTCTCCAATGATATAAGGAAAACTTCGTCCGGCGATTTCTCCAACTTCGTTACAACTGTTCTGGCGTTTGTTTTCTTTACTATCTCCATGCCGACTGTATTTATCCCGTTACAATTTCACGGTTTGCAAAAAAAGGCATCATGCGCAGATGAGCTGCCGCGCCCTGGTGATTCAGGTCCATGGTCAATACTTCGTTTAACAAAGCTGATGCGTTGTTTTCATCTCCTGATCCCAGATAGCCCAATGCAACCAGGTAGATACAATGTATCCTGTTGCGGCGGTTGATATCGATATCAAAGACAAGCATATCGGGGAGTGATACCGCAAAGTAGTCAATATGGATCTGATCATGCATATGTTTTTCGCCGAAAGAGATAAACTTATTAAAAATATTCCTGGCCCTGGTTTCTTCTTTCAGTTTTCTCCAGGCCAGCGCCTGGTAAACGATCTTGTCTGGCTGTGGATCATTATAGTAAATAGCCTGAACAGGTTCGCTGATGCCTATCGTCGCCAGCTTGTAATATTCTACCGCTTTTGCATCATTCTGTAAGCCCTCCCAGGCATATCCCAGCAGAAAGTGGATATCGTTTTCCTGCGCTCCGTATAGTTTCCCTTCACCGAGATTAACAGGATAAGATTCCAACGAAGACAGGAGGTCTATCGCTTGCTCATAATTTCCGCGAAGTAATTGTTGTTTCGCCAATTCGAGGTGGCAAAGCAGGAACTGCCCCACCACCTTTCCTTCTCCACCTTCCCAGGGATGGAATTGCCGGTTGGCAAGCCATTCTTTCGCTTTTTCAAAATCGCCGGTATTATTGAAGAGCGTAATCTTTTCGAGATAGAGATCATCACTTTGCTGCACAAGAGCATCATGTTGTTCCAGAAGTGAAATCCGTTCTTCTAAAGACCTGCCTAT
>CBHEUU010000924.1:0-1517 GCA_965990355.1 uncultured Chitinophagaceae bacterium | reverse complement strand
ACTGGCCTGGTCCCGTAGAATACGATGTGCTCCGCGGCAATAATCAGGCAAAAGCATTATTGAATTATTGCAATAACGTGAACGCCGATATGCTGATCGTATATCCTGGCGTGGAAACAAAAGCCGGTGGTTTGCTCAACAGGCATATCTCTGATCTGCTGCCGCCTGATTCAAGAACACAGGTACTGGCTATTCAACCTGCTTAATCTTTAAAACTGAAATACAACCATCATGAAAAGGACAGCTCTGTTTATTAGTTTCATTACTACGGTTACGACCCTTTCTGCCCAATCTTTGGAAGAGGGCAGGTCCTATCTCGATAATGCGCGTTATGCCAGTGCTGAAACGGTTTTTCATGCCGTTCTCAACCAGCAACCAGAAAACGCAGAAGCATGGTGCCTGCTGACCAATACTTACCTGAAACAGGAGTTGACAGAAGAAGCAGCAGATACACTGGCCTTAGCGCCTGTTGCAGTACAGAAAGATCCTTATTTCCTGGTGGCCTATGGTGGGTTACTGTTGAACACCAATAAAACCGATAGCGCCAATTGGTATTTTGAACAGGCCATGGATCTCACGAAATCTAAAAACCCTGATATCCTTGCTGCTATTGCGGAAGCGCATATTGATGCAGACAAAGGAAACCCTGATTATGCATTGCAGGTATTGGAGCTGGCACAAAAAAGAGATAAGAAAAATGCAGACCTCTCAGTACTCCAGGGAAATGCCTATCGCCGTCTTCATAAAGGGTCTGAAGCATACCAGGCTTACCAGGAAGCGCTCGACAAGGATAAAAATTCACCGCAAGCCTATTATCAGCTGGGGAGGATTTTCCTTTCACAAAAAAACACGGAAATGTATCTCGATTATTTCAACAAATCCATCACGGCTGATAATTCATTTGCTCCGGCTTATTATGCACTGTATAACCATTACTTATACATTGATCCGGCCAAAGCAATGGAATATTTCAATCAGTACAGATCCAAAGCAGACAAAACGCCACAGGATGATTATGATCAGACAGACCTGCTTTATCTTACCAGGCAATATGAACCGGCTATTCAACAGGCAAAGAACCTGATCAGCCGCGATGGGAATAAAGTACAGCCACGTTTGTACAAGCTGATTGCTTATTCGTATGAAGACCTGAAAGATACAGCTGCTGCCATGGGTTTTATGCAGCAATACTTCCGCAATGAAGCGGACAGCAATATCATTCTGAAAGATTATGAAAACATGGCCATGCTTTTTACAGCTACAGGCAAACCGGATTCAGCCATGATCTATCTTGAAAAAGGATTGGACCTCGTACAAAACGAAGCAGGTTTATATGCCCATTATCAAACCCTTTCACGGCTTGCCAAACAACTGAATGATAATGCAGCCGAAGCAAAGTGGCTGGGTAAATTTTATGCGGGCAACAGCAAAGCAACCAATGTTCATCTGTTCAACTGGGGCCTTGCCTCCTATAAAGCCGGCCAGTACCAACAGGCTGATTCCGTTTTTGGTTTATA
>CBHEUU010000923.1:0-1526 GCA_965990355.1 uncultured Chitinophagaceae bacterium | reverse complement strand
TGCCCGCGTCAGTCTCCGGTATCTTTTATCCAGGCCTGAAGTAAACAGGAAAAAAACCGGTCTCATCGGCCATAGTGAAGGCGGTATGATTGCTCCCATGGTAGCATCTACCAGTAAAGACATTGATTTTATTATACTCCTTGCAGGTCCTGGTATTAAAATAGACAGCCTGATGGCTGAACAGAACAGGGCGATCTTTCGTCAGTCAGGCGTAAGTGAGCGTGCAATAGATGCCTATATCCCTTTATACAGATCAGCTTATAAAACTATTTTATCTACTGACAATTCAGACACTGCTGTTCAAAAGGTAAAGAATCTGTTCAGTCAATGGGCCAGGGATACTGATCCTGCTCTTTTAAAAGAATTAAGAGTGGACTCACCGGAAGTTTATGAAAAAATAGCAGATGCCATGGTGAAAGAGGTGCAAAACAAATGGTACCGGTATTTCATGAGTTTTGACCCAACTCCTTACCTGGAAGCACTCCACTGCAAAGTGCTTGCGCTGAATGGTGAAAAAGATATACAGGTAATACCTGCCTCCAATCTTGCTGGCATAGAAACTGCACTGAAGAAAAGCCAGAGTAAAATTTATACAGTAAAAGAGTTGCCGGGCTTAAATCATCTTTTTCAAACCTGTAAAACCTGTACGGTTGCGGAATATGGACAACTGGAGGAAACATTTTCGCCAGCAGCCCTCGAAGAGATCAATAATTGGCTGAACAAAAACGTTAAGTAAAAGGATTGGCTCTTTGTGGTTCTTTGTGAGCTTGGTGGGAGAATATTTTTTATTAATCTAAATTTGAAAAATGAATTTCCTTGCGCACGCATATCTTTCTTTCAACGACCCTGGCGTGCTTACAGGAAATATGATCAGTGATTTTGTAAAAGGAAAAAAACAATTTGACTATCCTCCTGATATCCAGCGGGGGATCATGCTTCACCGGCTGATTGACACTTTCACGGATGAACATCCCACTACCAGTGCGGCAAAAGAACCATTCCGGCCGGCTTACCGGCTATATAGCGGCGCCTTTATTGATGTGATTTATGACCATTTCCTGGCCAATGACACCAACGAATTCCCCGGTAACACACTGGCCGGTTTTTCCCAGCAAACCTATGCTACGCTTCGTGAATACAGCAACTGGCATCCCGCACCCTTCAAGGCCATGTTTCCTTATATGCAGGAATACGACTGGTTGTATAATTACCGGTCGCACGCAGGTATTGGTAAAAGCATGAATGGCCTGGTGAGGCGGGCTTTGTATTTATCAGAAAGTGATACCGCCATGCGTTTGCTGGACACGCATTACCAGTTTTTACAGGATTGCTATCGCCAGTTCTGGAAAGAAATAAAGCTTTATGCCCTGGAGCAATATACTTTGCTGAAAGAAACCGGCGGAAATAATTAACATTATAAAAAGTTATTCAGGGTAATTTTCAACCCATGCTTTGTGTTTCTTTGTATATGTAGCGGAGTTTCCGTTTACACCAGTAAAACGGTTAGCTCTGTCCACATTTGAGCC
>CBHEUU010000922.1:0-1532 GCA_965990355.1 uncultured Chitinophagaceae bacterium | reverse complement strand
AAGCGATCTGGAAAAAGATATGGATGCAGATGCATTTGCACTTTCGCATTTCCAGCAACCAGATCTTTTTTTAAGAGTGCGGCCGGGGTGGGAAGAGAAAGTAAGAGAAAAATTAGGTAAGGCTGAAATCCCTTTCAATACGATTTCCCAAAACTGCCTTGCTTTACCGAATGCTTCAAAACTGGATGACGTGATTGCGATAAATAAAGAAGCCGTGATACAGGATTACAGTTCGCAGCGGGTGGATGAGTTCCTGCATTTTCCAGAAAAATTTTCACCACAATATGCCTGGGATTGCTGCGCAGCAAGCGGAGGCAAATCCCTTTTAGTGCATGATCATTATCCGCAGATAAACCTGGTTGTATCTGATGTGCGGGAGAATATACTGGCCAACTTATCCAAACGGTTTAAGGAGGCCGGAATCAGACGTTATGAAAGTTTTGTGGCTGACCTGAACCATACTGTAAATCCCGACCGTTCTTTCGATCTTATTATCGCTGATGTTCCCTGCACAGGCAGTGGCACCTGGGGACGGACGCCGGAACAATTATTATTTTTTAAAGAAGAAAAGATAAAAGAATATGCAGCCCGGCAGAAACAGATAGTCCTGCATACATGGCCGCATCTTCGTGCCGGTGGTTATTTTCTTTACATCACCTGTTCGGTGTACCAGCAGGAGAATACAGAAATGGTTGAATTTATACAACAGGAAACAAATCTGAAATTGGTAAAATCTGCTTTACTAAAAGGATATGATGATAAAGCAGATACCTTGTTTGCGGCTTTGCTGCAAAGGCCTGCTTAGTGTTGAAAAAGATCAGTTATGATCAATCATCCACATCGTGATACCAAAACCTGTATAGGAAGGATTGGCAGAAGCGGCCGTTTCATATTCCCATAATATCAGCTGGCGGTACACAAGGCCCATACTCGTTGAATATTTTTCCACAGACCTGATCCGGTTGGCATAATCTCCGGGATAAAGTACAGGATCGCTTTTTGCTTCGTCTATTTGTTCTACTGTCCACACGTCGTTATAGGTCTGGCCATTGATCTCTGCAGTAGGTTCAAACAGGTCATAGGTATAATCCCAGTTGCCCATTGAGTTGTCAACGCTGATATTGTAGCCAAAAGGTTCGAAGGGATCGGGAGGAAGATAAGAGTTGCCTTTCCAGCTGAAACCTTCTTTCATCGGGTCGCGAAGTTTGATGAAGCGGAGATTATCTTCTATTACTTCTACCTGGTTAGTCAGTGGTGTAATGAAATAAGTGCCATCAGGCACCCAGGCATCAGTAGCAGTAACATTATTGCGGTAACGGAAGACGCGGTAAGAAGGCCGTCCGAGGTTATCAGTTATCTCAGCATCCA
Organism: uncultured Chitinophagaceae bacterium; assembly: GCA_965990355.1. Taxonomy (GTDB): domain Bacteria; phylum Bacteroidota; class Bacteroidia; order Chitinophagales; family Chitinophagaceae; genus Terrimonas_A. The sequence goes on along the minus strand of CBHEUU010000922.1, from coordinate 164 downwards.
CAATATGTTTAACCTGGTAGCTATGCGTTTCAAGGGCAGCATTAAAATCATTGGCAACAAGAGAATCCACACGGTAAGTAATATACTTTCCTACTTGCAGGGGCAAATAGTCTGCAACTGGCTCCGCAGCCGGCTCACCGGCGGGAATCTCCTCCAGTGCTTCT
>CBHEUU010000921.1:0-1540 GCA_965990355.1 uncultured Chitinophagaceae bacterium | reverse complement strand
CCAGCATTATAAAGAACATATCCGCATGGAAGGAAAGATCTCATTTATTGCCTTTCTCAAAGAACATTATGTACAGGATGACCCTTCAGATGCAGACTATGCCAGGGATATGCAGTTACCTTTTAAAACCTGCCCGCATCATTTTTTTATGCTGATGACGGCTGCAGCGCCGAAGCTTGCCGTCGAGATCACAGATGTTTGTACAGATAAAGCTTCACATTATATCACTCCGCTTAATGACAGCAGGCTTTTCCACCCTTTTGCAGGTGGCATTTTTCAACCTCCACGTGTAACCAATCCCGGTTAATGATCGCAGTTTATCCCAATAGCCAGCGGGTGGAGAAATCCAGCCCGGCAAATTTGGTATTCCCGTAGTAATTATTCACTCCATTTTTAAAATATGAAATATATTTTAATCACATTATTATGCCTGTACACTTCCTTCACGCAGGACTGGCTGACTGATCTTCAGAAAGCAAGCGGACAGGCCCGGCAGCAGAATAAACTGGTGTTGCTTAATTTTTCTGTTTCCGACTGGTGCGCACCATGTGTCCGCCTGAAGAAAGAAATCTTTCAATCAGCAGAATTCAATGAGATCGCTGCCCGTTCGCTGGTTCTCGTTAATGCAGATTTCCCGAGGAACAAAAAGAACCAGTTGGCAAAAGAACAACAGCGCCTCAATGATGAACTGGCTGAACGGTATAATCCATCCGGCAAATTTCCTTACACGGTCCTGCTTACACCGGACGGTAAGGTTTTGCATGAATGGGATGGATTTCCGGCCGATGGCAAGGCCGCTTTCCTGGACGAACTGAAAAAGCTTAGCGCACAGCAACACCCTTAATACATACAACATGGTGAAAGAGTATAAACAATCCGGCCGGTTGATGGGCAATCATTTTGAGATCACCGTGGTGTCGGATAACGAACAATCCGCGGTCGATGCTATTCAAGCAGGCTTTAGCGAAATAAAACGTATCGAAAAACTGCTCACTACGTTTGACAACAACAGCCAGGTAAACCAGGTGAATGCACAGGCCGGCATAAAACCGGTAAAGGTTGACCGCGAAGTGCTGGAATTGGTGAAACGTTCGCAACGCCTGTCAGACATTACCGACGGAGCCTTTGACATCACTTACGGCTCCATTGATAAACGCCTCTGGAATTTCGACCAAACGATGACATCGTTACCGGATCCGGCAACAGCAAAACAAATGATCAGGCTGATCAATTACCGCAACGTGATCCTCGATGATGACAACAATACGATCTTCCTTAAAGAAAAAGGCATGCGGATCGGTTTCGGGGGCATCGGTAAAGGATACGCAGCTGAAAAGGCGAAGAACCTGCTGCTGCAAGCCGGCATAAGCGGTGGCATCATTAATGCATCCGGCGATCTTGCCACCTGGGGAACTGATGCGAAAGGAAAGGATTGGACCGTAGGCATCAGTAACCCGGACAACGCAGCCGATGTATTTTCCTGGTTGCCTCTAAAAAACATAGCGATCGCCACTTCCGGTAATTATGAAAAGTATGTCGT
>CBHEUU010000920.1:0-1541 GCA_965990355.1 uncultured Chitinophagaceae bacterium | reverse complement strand
TGATAATGCAAATCTGAAGGACCTTGACTTATATGTTAGTGACAAACGAAAAGCCTGGAAAGGACGTGCATTGGTTGTAATTAAAAGTGCTCATACACCAGGCAAAATTGAGCTGACAGTAAGCTCGCCGGGTTTATCAAATGCAACCATAACTATTAACGCCGCTAAATAGAAAGCTGCCCTTATCTTTAGGAGTAATTAAAATTGAAATGATATCCGCTCCCCAACTGAACGATATTCATATCCGCACTACTTTACAACCCGGAGATATTGGGTATGTCGTTTACCTGCATGGTATATTGTACAACAGGGAAAACGATTTCAGCATTGGCATAGAAGCTTATGTGGCTGAAGGATTGGCAGAATTCTATCACCAGTATGATCCTGCCCGCGACTGTGTATGGATAGCAGAACATAACGGAAAGATCGCTGGCTTTATCCTGCTGATGCACCGGGGAGAAGCTGCCCAATTGCGGTACTTTATACTGGATCCCGCTTACAGGGGCATCGGACTGGGCAGAAAGTTGATGGATTTGTATATGGAGTTTCTGTTAAAAACCGGCTATACATCTTCATTTCTCTGGACTGTCAGTGAATTGCCTGTCGCCGCTTCCTTATACAAAAAATATGGGTTCACTCTCACTGAAGAAAAGTCCACGGAGGAGCCATTCGGTAAACGGGTGATTGAGCAACGTTATGACTGGAAGAAGGAGGAGTGAACGGGATTGTAACTTATTCCTTAGTAATAATCCGGTATTTCATACTTCGACAAATTGACCTCCTTTTTCTCAAATTTTTTCAAACGAAAGAAACATATCTTTGGTTTGCGCATTATTTCCTAAGTAATATGAGAATTAAGCGGTTCACCATTGCCGCACATGCCTTGGTTTGGGTTTTGTTGCTGGCCGTTCCTTATGTTTCAACTGATCAGGTTTTCAGGTCATTAGACCCCGCATCTGACATAAAATACCTTTTACACTGCTTTACTTTAAGTGCCGTATTGATAACTACTTTTTATCTCAACTATTTTTTTCTTATACCTAAATACCTGCTTGCAAAAAGATACTGGCTTTATTTTTCATTTCTGCTCCTTGAAATCGCGACTGTAATATTCCTTTCCGGCGCCATATTTTTCTTTTCCGATTTCAATCCGGAAACATTAGCTAAGACGAACCCTACTATTGAAAAAATTATTCCCGTAATCATCATCAATGCCATTTCATTGTGGCTATTATCCATTGTATTATCCATTTTGTGGACAGTTTACGACAGGTTAAAGCAAGCTGAAAGTGAAAGGCTCTCAGCACAGATTGCATCCCTCAAATCACAGATCAATCCGCATTTCCTGTTCAATACTTTGAACAATATTTATGCTATTGCCATTGACACTTCACCGCAGGCTGCAGACATGATTGACAAACTTTCGGAGATGATGCGCTATACCATGAAAGATATACAACAGGATTTTGTTTTGCTGGAAGATGAGATAAATTATATCAGTAATTTTATTGAACTGCAAAAATTGCGTTTAGACAGGAGTG
>CBHEUU010000919.1:0-1555 GCA_965990355.1 uncultured Chitinophagaceae bacterium | reverse complement strand
AAAAAGAATCTAAGTAAAGTTTACCGGTATGGCGGGAAGACGGGAAGGGAGCGTTTTTACTTGATAGTATCCGCTACCAATTGTCTTGTAGTAGCCGTGAGGTCGGCAATGTCTTTATTGGTTAACAATTTGTTCAGCAAAACCTCCCGTTTGCCCGCCGTAAGAATCTTTTTATGAAGGCTCGTATATAATAAAAGTATCCGCTCCCTTGGCTCATGGGAACGGATGCTGGCTAACAAGCTTTCCGTTTTATTCCACCTAAAAACGATCTTTGAAAAACACCATTCAGCTACCACAGGATCATGCGTCATCAGGTGTTTGAAAAAAGCAGGCTTATAAGAACGCAGTTCTGCGTCAGAAAGGGTTTTGCAAAACTCGCTGAAGTTATCGCCCAACAGGGCGAGGTTGCCAAAAAATTCACCGGGAACGACCAGTTCATAAATGTATTCTTCCCCTTTGGCAGATATATTTCCCAATTTTACAGCACCAGTAACGATCTCGTAAATATTCGTGAACCGTTGTGAAGCATCATACACCTGCCGGCCTTTTTTCAGTGATAATAACTGGACATTCTCTTTCAGGCCGGGAGTGCCCGCCTCAACCAGGTAAGTATACAATCCTTTTTCTTCGATCTTGTTCATAGCCGGCACGAATCTACAAAAGAGATAACAGATGTGGAATACTAACATCTATCAAAGACGATTTGAAATCCCGTCCCATTTTCCACTTCGCTCTTTACTTCTATCGCTGCGTTGTGCGATTGAATAATGGAATAAGAAACGGATAACCCCAACCCTACCCCATTCTTCTTCAGGGTAAAGAAAGGTTCAAACAATTTAGAGAGATATTCTTCCGGTATGCCTGCGCCATTATCTGCGATCAGCACCGTGGCTTTGTCTGGCGTACCGGTGACCTTCACGGTCAGTTCGCCTTTTCCTGATTCCATTGCCTCAATAGCATTGATCAGGATATTGGTGAAGGCAATCACCAGTTTGGCCTTGTTGGCCGGTATATTAACAGCGTCGTCGGGATATGCTTTATTAAGATCGATCTTTTGCAGGTTCATTCTGTCGATGATCATGCTGATGCTTTCATCCAGTATTTCCTGCAGGCTGTGTGGCTGGAAACTCAGCTCCAGAGGTTTGGTAAGATCAAGAAGTTCGGTGATGATATGATTAATGCGTATGCAGTTCCGTTTCATGATATCTACCAATGCAAGCTTCTCTTCTTCACTGTCAAGCGGCATGGAGAAATGATCTATGGAAAGGCTGATATTATTCAGCGGGTTCCTGATCTCATGTGCCAGGGTGCGCATCAGCCGCTCATTCATAGCCAGCTTATGTGCCTGCAGGTTGGCCATCTCGGCTTTTTTAATGCTGGAAATATCATGCAGGATGCCATGTACCACAGGTGCATCATTATTATCACGGGAAAAAGCAAGGGAAAGCAGGCAGGCTTTCTTTTCATTGGTGGCGTCTTCCATTTCAATTTCCAGGTCATGAAAATTTTTCCTTTCGCGGGCAAGGCTTACCACTTTATCTTTTATGGTCACGTT
>CBHEUU010000918.1:0-1579 GCA_965990355.1 uncultured Chitinophagaceae bacterium | reverse complement strand
CATCGGTAATAAAAACAAGAGTGCTATCGCGCAGCCCTTTCAATTTACCTTTTACAAGAAGTTTATTTTGCGCTGCGGCCACAAAAGAAATAAAACATAATAACAGTGCAGTAAATTTCATGGATACTTACTTTGATGACTGTAAAGATAATAAAATGATACCGGATGCTAATTCAAACGACGGTTCTCAAAAACTCTTTAATTGTTCCTTCCTCGTTTGTGCTACCCTGTAATGCTTTCACAAAGGCACTTCCAATAATGGCGCCGTTAGCATGGCGGCAGCCGGCTTCAAAGCTCTCACGGTCGCGGATGCCAAAACCTACCAGCACCGGGTTGGCCAGGTTCATACCAGCCAGCCGCTGCAAATAAGCATCCATATCCGTCATATTCTTATCGCTTCCTGTAGTGGAAGACGAAGACACTGCATACAAAAACCCGCTGCTGAGTTTATCCAACTTTCTTACCCGATCCTCACTGGTTTCAGGCGTTACAAGAAAGATAAAATCCAGCCCATGCTTTTTGATGATCGCTCCGTATTCGGTTTCGTATTCATATTCCGGTAAATCGGGAAGGATAAGTCCATCAACGCCAACAGCAGCTGCATCCGAACAAAATTTTTCAAATCCATATTGCAATACAGGGTTCATGTATCCCATCAGTATCACCGGGATATCTGTTTGCTGCCGGAGACCTTTCAATTGTTCAAACAATCTTTTAATGGTCATGCCATTGGCCAGGGCGATGGTGCTGCTGTGTTGGATCACCGGGCCATCGGCCAGGGGATCACTGTAAGGCATGCCTAGTTCCACCAGGTCGGCGCCATTTTCCTGCAGTGATTTTATCACCCGCAGAGTGCTGTCTGGCTGCGGATAACCTGCCGTGCAATAAATATTGAGAACTTTCCTGTTCTTGCGTTTGAATAATGCCGCAATCCTGCTCATGATAATATTATTTGTTTGAAGGAGCGATCGTATAGACGTCTTCATCGATTTTTAAAATAGTGTACCGGGGGTAACTGTCAATATCCAGTGTAACCTGGAATACGGCCGGTTGATAGTTGGCGGAAGGCAAAGGAAAGCGCACTATTACCGTGTCACCAATCCTTTCGGAAACCACCGAGGCCTTATCATAATCAGCAGGCAGGCATTTTTCAAACTCATATCTCTCTCCACCAAAATTGGAGTTGAGGCGGAAGGAGGGTTGAATGGAATGACAATCATCTGCTTTCTTTTCCAGTTTTACTTTATGCTCTACAAAAGGTCCCCTGTTGCAGGCAAGTAAAAAAACAAGCAGGCCGGCGATGATGATAATATTGCGCATAGGTTTATTTTATATACTTCATATATGTTGCCAGGTCCTTATCCCCTCTTCCGCTTAAACAGACCACTACTTTATCTTTCGCATTAAATGATAATTGATTCAATGCAGCCAGTGCATGCGAGCTTTCCAGTGCAGGAATAATACCTTCCAGCTTTGCAAGATTGAATGCAGCATCCACAGCCTCCTGGGCGGTAGCACTCAGAAAACGTGCGCGGCCGGTTTCAAATAAATGCGCATGCAAGGGGCCAATACCGGGATA
>CBHEUU010000917.1:0-1582 GCA_965990355.1 uncultured Chitinophagaceae bacterium | reverse complement strand
AACATCAGAACAGGTGATATTGTTTACGGGGTACATTTTGGATAAGGTCTTCCAGGGATTCTTCGAGGAAAGGGTGGCGGAAAGTAAAACCTGTTTCTTTTATCCGGGTAGGCACTACCCAACGGCTTTTCAATACAAGTTCGGTTTCAGTACCAATAAAAACGGCACCTATTTTCAGCATCCATTCATAAGCAGGCAAACCGAATTTTTGACCGGTTACTTTCCGCAGTGTTTGCATGAATACGCTATTGGTAACAGGAAAAGGAGAAGAACAATTGAAAGTGCCTTCGAGGTCGGGGTGTTCATATAGCCATTCAATCATTCTGCAGGTGTCTTCCACATGTATCCAGCTGTACATTTGTTTGCCATTTCCCTGCCGGCCACCCAACCCAAATTTGAGCAGGTTGAAATAAGGGATCAGTACGCCACCTGTTCCCAATGTAATTGCCATGCGAAGTGCAATTTTACGGGTGTAAGGAGTGTGCTGATCATATAATGCTTTTTCCCATTGCCGGCAAACATCAACAGAAAACCCGTCATGAAATTCGCCGGTGTATTCATCCTGCGGACGGTCAGCAGCATGACGGTAAATGGTGGCAGAAGATGCGTTGATCCAGCAGGCGGGAGGATGTTTGCAAAGAGCGATGGCTTTGCCAAGAGCCTTCACGGGATCAACGCGGCTGGAAAGGATCTCCTGTTTGTTTTTTTCGGTATAACGGCAGTTGACAGATTTCCCTGCAAGGTTGATCAGCAGATCAGCGCCATCCAGTTCTTTTGTCCAGGCAGCGGTGTTAATGCCATCCCATTCAGCCCAGCTTACCCTGTTCAGATCTTCAGACTGCAAGGATTGATAGTGGTTGCGGTTATTATTGCTGTTACTGATCCGCCGGGTCAGAATGCAGATATCATTGCTTTTTCCAAAATAGCGGATCATTTCTTCACCGATAAAACCGGAGCCTCCTGCGATAATGATCTTTTTATTTTTCATAAATGTTATTTTCAAACTTTCAGAAATAAATGAAAATATAAAACCAAAATAAAACCGGTTAACCGGTTTCAGAAGAATCACTCTCTTTTTTTTATTTAAAGATCCGGACCAGGTTGCTTACAAACCAGTTCTCTTCTGCCTTGATCATTGCATCGAGCGTTTTATCAGCCTGTCTTCCTAATTTTTTGATATTGCTCACGGTGTCAATGAATGCTTTTACATTCTTATCCCGTTTATCACCTTCCACATCTTCCAGTTTATCGAGCAGGCCGAGCATAGGCTCCAGTTCGCGTTTCTTTCTTTCCTTCACAATCTGTTTGACCACTTTCCATATATCTTTTTCTGCAGAGAAATATTCTTTCCGTTCGCCAGGCAGCAATACTCGCTCCACCAACCCCCAATTGATCAGTTCGCGGATATTCATGTTCACATTGCCCCGGCTGATATTCAGCTCTTCCATTATATCGTCCTGTGTGAGCGGGTCGGGGCTTACCAGCAACAGGGCATGTATCTGCGCCATAGTGCGGTTGATTCCCCAATGAGTGCCGAAAGCCCCCCAGTTGCTGATGAATTGTTGCTTTGCCTCTGTCAGTT
>CBHEUU010000916.1:0-1584 GCA_965990355.1 uncultured Chitinophagaceae bacterium | reverse complement strand
ACCCCTGTTTGGAAAAACTATACTGCTCCGTTTCATCCGTATATTTTTATTTTTTATCAGCCGTTGCCACTGCAATTTTTGAATCCGCTGTACCATAATAAAGGAACCATTTGCCTTTGAAAGGAGCCAGTCCTTCGACAAAGCAAACGTTGTTTACCTGGCCGGTCATTTCATATTCCTTCTCAGGTTTGAAGAAATAGTTTGCACTGCGATCAATCACTTTGAAAGGATCATTCTTATCAAGCAATATCTGCCCTGCTGCATATGTGCCATCAGCTAAGCCTTTATCACCAAAAGCAGGACTGTTCTTGCTGTTGTACAGGAAGAGAATGCCATCACTGGTAAGAAGAGCAGGCGGGCCGGGCTCTACCAGTTCACTGTCAAATTTTCCTTTACGCGGACCAAACACGATCCTGAATGCCGGATATTTTCTTAAAGAATCATATTGATATTTGGCAGGATCAGTTTCGGGAACAGGTACCCAATCAATGAGGTTATCGGATGTAGCCATATAGATATTTGATTCGCCCCAATACATCTGGTACTTTCCATTGATCTTTGTAGCGATCAATTTATCTCCTTCCTGCCGCGCTATCACAGATCCTGATTTGGACCAGTAACTGATATACTTCCCGCCTTCTGCATTTTTGAACACAGAGCCGTGCTTGGTCCAGTGCACAAGATCAGTGGATGTAGCAATGAACAAACGGGCAGTAGTGCCATCATACGCTGTATAGGTCATGTAATACGTTCCCTTTTCATCTTCCACGATACGGGGATCTTCACAACCACCCTCCCATTCATATTTTTTATACGCATCATTGGCAGGAAATAATACAGGATCATTGTTCCTGGTAAAATGCAATCCATCTTCACTCACCGCCAATCCTATTCTTGATGTGCCGGCAAAACGTCCGATGGTATCTTCTGCCCTGTAAAGCAGGTACACTTTTCCATCGCGCACCACGGCAGCAGGATTAAACACATCTTTTGCTTCCCAGGCCACCTGTTTATTCAGGATAGGATCCTTGAACACGATCGGAGAAGGTTTCAGCACGGGGTTTACCGCGTCCTGTTTAGTGAAAGGCACTATCATCCATGCCTGGGCTGAATCTTTCTTCGCTGCCTCCGCGGTTGTTCCTTTTTCCTGTTTCGGCTGTTGATCACCACAGGATACTAACATTATTACTGAGCAAGCGATCGTAAAAAGAAAACGCGTCTGTTTCATCTGTTTATTTTTATTTTTCTTTATTGATATCCTTCGTTTTGTTGCAAGCCGATCAAATCAACTTCCCTTTGTGGGATTGGCAACACTGCATTCGCAGGTTTGTAACCCGTTCCATAATCATTATGCCCGGTTAACGGATCAGCATCCGGCCTTGCAGCTAATACAGTGGCCGCAATATTCCAGCGGACGAGATCATAATAACGATGCCATTCAAAAGCCAGCTCCACCCTGCGCTCATGACGGATCGCGGCCAGCAGGTCGGCCTGTACATTGGTAGTTACCGCAGGTAATGCAGTAGCAGGATTAACGGCATTGCTTCTTGCCCTTCCTCTTACCCTTTCCAAAGCTGTTCTTGC
>CBHEUU010000915.1:0-1588 GCA_965990355.1 uncultured Chitinophagaceae bacterium | reverse complement strand
GAAGCGCCTAATACTTTACGTATGCCGATCTCTTTTGTGCGCTGTAATGTAGTGAAGGACGCAAGCCCGAATAATCCAAGGCAGGCAACGAGTATGGCAAGGCTTGTGAACAGGCCGAATACCTGGCCGAAGCGCTGATCTGCTTTGTATTGCTTGTCAAAATGATCATCCAAAAAGAAGTATTCAAACGTATTGCCCGGAAAGAATTTTGGCCATTCTTTTTTTACAAGACTGATTGTTTGGCTGGCCTGCCCGGCTTCCGTCTTAATGGATATGCTTCCGTTTATATCAGGGATCAACCGGAAGATCAGTGGCTCATATGCTTCCCGCAATGATTGTTGATGGAAATTATCGGTTACTCCTTCAATAGTGTACTGGTCGCCCCAGAAATCAATTCTTTTGCCAAGTGCATCTTCCGGTTTGCTGAAACCCAGTTGCTCGATTCCTTTTTTATTAAAAATAACAGAATGTGCATCGGAGCCAAATTCTTTTGAGAACGGCCGGCCGGCGATTAATTTCAGCCCGTATGTTTTTATATAATCATAATCCACACCAATTACCCGATATTGTTTTTGGGTGGACTCATCAGTGCCTACGAGCTTTATCCCGCCTGCATTCCAGCCAACTGCTTCGCCGGGGATGCTTGTAGACACCGTAATATCTTTTATGGATGATTGTTGCTGCAGTTCCTGTTTAAAAGCGGTGATCTTTCTCAGGAAAGTGGAGTCAATGCCAACGATCGGTTGAGGTATCACAAGCGTTTGATCTATATTAATGCCCAATGATTGCTTTCGCATGTATTGTATCTGGCGATATACGGCTACTGTACCGATCAGCAAAAACAAGGAGGTGGCAAACTGAAACACAACCAGTGATTTTCTTAGAAGTGCACTTTGTTTGGTACTACCCATTTTTCCTTTCAGTACTTCAATAGGTTTAAAACCGGATAAAACAAACGCAGGGTAGAGGCCTGAGAAAAATACGCCAATAAGAAATAATGACAGCAGGCCGATCCAGAATCCTGGCTGAATAAATAAGGAGAAAGAAAGCTGCTGACCGGAAAGTTTATTGAAACCGGGAATGGAAGCCAGAACGATCAATAATGCAAGTATTAAAGCAAGGCCATTGAGTACAGCAGATTCAGAAAGGAATTGAGCAATAAGCTGCGACCGTTTCGAGCCAATAGCTTTACGTACACCAACTTCTCTCGCCCTGGTGATAGCACGTGCAGTGGCAAGATTGATGTAGTTAACCCAGGCAATGATGACAATGAAAAACGCAATGCCTAATAAAAGGTAAACGGTTTTGCCATCGCCATTCTCACCGGGTTCCATCATATAATGGGAGTAGAGGTGGATATCTTACAGCGGCTGCAGATGGTAGGTAACACCAGCATTGAATCTTTTCATATCTGCTCCTGCTGCCTTTTCAACTATTGGAACAAACTTCTTCTCTATTGCTGCAGGATCTGCTCCTTTTTGCAGTAACAGGTAGGTGAGGCATCCATCCCATTGCCAGGCCGTTTCCGGGCCATTACCGCTTGAATCAGTTGTCCATTTTAAGTAAGTGGCATAGGAGAGAAGCATAT
>CBHEUU010000914.1:0-1595 GCA_965990355.1 uncultured Chitinophagaceae bacterium | reverse complement strand
TACCTTCTGCAGATACATGCAGGGCAAAGGCAAGCAGAAAAAATGTAGTTACTTTCATGACAAGTAGTAGTTTGGAAAGCAACGGGTTTTTCACAACCGTTAAAAAACTTTTCATACTTTAGTATGGTTATGGGTTGATAAATAGATCTGCCTTACGGCGGACTGTTCCAAAGACATATTAACCTGTAGCTAAGGGGGAATGCGCCAACATTCCCCACTCTTTTACAGGCTAGTCAGGGTGCAGTTTGTTGATATGATCCAATAAATATTTCATTTCCTTTAATTGAATATTTAAAAGGCACAGCGGTTTGCAATGCCTTGAATGCCTGCTCCACAGATTCACTTTCTATAGAGCCGTTGAACATAAGTTGCTTAACCTTTTCATCTTCAAAATGGATCGTGATATTGTACCAGCGCTCCAGTTTTCTTGCTAATGCTATAAAATCATCGTCGCGGAACTCAAGCCGGTTAAATAACCAGGCCGTTTCCAGCCGTTCGTTTTCTTTTAAGCTGCTGTCGAGATAAGCAATGCCTGTTGATTCTTCTTTAATAGCTTTATTGGCTGTGGGATCAGTAACGTTTACTGGTTGAACTGTTTCGCCTGCTGAACCGGTTTCAGTCGGCAGAATGATCTTTTGATTGGGATGAAGATAGATCGGCGATTTCTTGCCCGGCTGGGTGATCTGCACCAAACCCTTTATCAGCGTGGTTTCCACCATGGCGTCTTCGGGATAGGATTTCACATTGAAGGATGTGCCCAGCACTTTTATCTGTATGCTGCCGGCATGCACAATAAAAGGACGGTCGGTTTGTTTTACTACATCAAAATAGGCTTCGCCGAATAAAGTAAGTTCTCTTTTCTTATCATTAAAACCTGCACCATAACTGATACTTGATCCTGCATTTAACCAAACGGTAGATCCATCAGGTAAAATAGCCCTTGTGCGGCTTCCTTTCTGCGCCACTATTTTATTTTCACTGGAAGAACGGTTGGTAGAAGCCCATTTAGTGATGGCCCATGTGCCAATAAGAAGTAAAAACAATATTGCTGCAAAGCGAAAAGAAGTAAGCCATTTCCGTTTTTGCGGCGGTGGAGCTGGCCATTCTGTATTTTCATGCAAAGCCTCTTCCACAGCTGCCAGTTGAAGTATGCGGCTGATCTTAGAGGGCTCCACAGCCGGTTCAGGCGGATTGTTTTTTGCCTGCCATAATTGTTGAAGCAATTCATATTGCTGCCGGTGACTGGGATGCTCTTCCAGCCATCGCTGCAAAGCTTCTTTCTCCCCTGCGGTAGCTTCACCACTCAGGTTGCGGGACAATAAAAACCAGGTATAGTCAGGATTTTCAGGCAAAACAATACGATTCACCTAAAGGACAGTATATCTGGTCCGATCTACTAAAAGCAACCCTATTTTTTTGATTAATTTTTCCGGCCTGCTGAATTGGGCTTTGGCAGCAGTTTTCCTTCCGGGTCATCCTGGTTAAGAATAGCGCAGATCTTTTTAGTAGCGATGGCCATTTGAACATCAATAGTGTTGACGGAGATATTGAGTATCTGTGCCACTTCTTTGTATTGCAATCCATCTTCCCGGATC
>CBHEUU010000913.1:0-1616 GCA_965990355.1 uncultured Chitinophagaceae bacterium | reverse complement strand
ATATGATAATAATTCAAAACAGATCCGTGTACCTGTTCCTTACAGCCGGAAACCGGGGGTAATCGAGTACGTGGGAACATCCACCAATGACCTGAACGATACTTATACGGAGACGCAATATCTTGCTACCAACCTGTATGCTGAGTATGAGAACACTTTAGCTGCAAAGCATTATTTCAAAGTGCTGGGCGGTTTTAACTATGAGCAATCCACTTACACAGGATTGAGTACACAACGAAATGACTTGCTCTATGATTATGCTCAAAGTATCAATCTTGCCCTGGGTACGGCCATTACCACTGCAGGCCCTTATGAACAGTGGAATGTGAAAGGGGGCTTCTTCAGAGTAAATTATGGTTTCGATAACCGATACTTGTTGGAAGTAAATGGCCGTTATGATGGCTCATCCAAATTTCCTAACGATAAGCGTTATTCATTCTTTCCGTCTTTATCGGCCGGCTGGAGAGTTTCAAACGAACCTTTTTGGACTTTGCCTAAAACAGTTATATCCGATCTGAAGTTCAGGGCTTCTTATGGTTCATTGGGTAATGGAAGTATCGCTTCTTATTCTTTCAATGAGCAATTCAGCATCAGTCAGTCTGGACGCGTGCTCGGCGGCACCAGGCCTCAAACTACAAGTCAGCCCAACGTATTGCCGGACAATCTTACCTGGGAAAAAGCGACCACTACTGATATAGGTATTGATATCGGTATGTTGAGGAATCGTTTACAGATCACTGCCGACTGGTATGTTCGTAATACAAAAGATATGTTTACCAACGGACCAACACTTCCTGCTGTATTTGGCATTGGTGTGCCTAAAGGCAACTATGCTGATTTGCGTACAAAAGGCTGGGAAGCTGTCGTGAGTTGGAGAGACAATGGCAAGATTGGTGGTAAACCTTTTGGTTATGGTATCCGCCTTTCTGTGGGCGACTACCAGGCAGAGATTACCCGTTACAACAACCGTGACAAATTGCTGAGCGATTATTATGTAGGTCAGAAGCTTGGTGAAATATGGGGATACGTGACCGATGGTTTTTTCACAGCTGATAATATCGGAGAAGCAGGTAAACAGTCTTCGATCAAAAGCTCTAATGGTGGTAATACCATGATCGGTGATATTAAGTTCCTCGATCTGAATAAAGATAACGTGATCAATACAGGCGCTAACTCCGTATCTGATCCGGGTGATCGCAGGATCATTGGTAATTCAACTCCACGTTATAGTTTCGGTGCATTGTTTGATTTTGATTGGAATAATTTCTTTGTAAGTGCATTCTTCCAGGGGGTTGGTAAACAGGATTGGTGGCCAGGTGCAGAAGCGGATGCTTTCTGGGGTCCTTATAATCGTCCTTATAACCGTGTCCCAGCTGAAATGGTGGATGAGATCTGGTCTGAACAAAATCCTAATACTTACTTCCCCCGCTTAAGAGGTTATATCGCACAGGGAACCGGTCGTTCGCTCAACGTTGTGCAAACAAAATACCTGCAGAATGTAGCGTATATCCGTTTGAAGAATCTTCAGGTAGGTTACAATCTTCCGCAATCATGGATCAAACGTGTTAAAATGAGCCAGGCAAGATTGTATGTGACTGCAGAAAATATCTGGACAT
>CBHEUU010000912.1:0-1636 GCA_965990355.1 uncultured Chitinophagaceae bacterium | reverse complement strand
TCTATTTCGCGATTCCCTACGATTGTCGGCCCTGCGATCCCGACGAACCGGGCCGGGATCAGTGCGGGAATTGAATGTTGTATCCATCCTGCTTAGTAATGTATCACAGTATTGCAGGGCAAGCCGCGTATTATTTTGATTTGTATAGCAGGCTGCCAGGTTCTTCATTGCTTCAAAAATGTAATTTTCATTTTTTATCTGCGTAGCCAGAGCAAGTTCCTTTTTATAATAATAAATGGCAGAGTCGTAGGGAGGAACTTTGTCGAAGATCGTTCCCCTGTAATTATATAAACGGCATAGCCGTGTGCTGTCTTTTATTTCATGGATAATGAGTTCGGCGCTGTCCAGCAAGCGGGTACTGTTCCGTGGCAGACTATTCATAATGAATATGTCAGCCATTTCAATGTAAGTATCGGCCAGTTTTCCTTTTTCATTCAGCTCTCCATACAATGCCGACAATTGTGTCAATATTTTCATAGCCCCGTCAAAATCAGAGCTGCGCCACATAATGTTATATATGATGGCAACATCCTGCTTGCTGCCCAGTTTGTTTGCCAATGCCAGCGCACTGTCGCAATAAACCAACGCTTTGGCAATATTGCCATTTTTCTGAAGAATACCAGCAATTGTTTCCAGGGTATGCAGCTTACTGGTATCTTCTTTTTGTGTATCCAGTACTTTAAGCAGGCTATCCATTTGCCTTATGTCCTGGCTATACCCAGGAACAAAAAGGCAGTTAAAAAGTAAGAGAAAAAGATATTTCATATTGGGTCGCCATTCAATCACAAAAACCTTTTAATAGCCTGGCCAGAGAATTGATTTTTTATGGTATCAGTATAATTTTTCCCGATAATAAACGAGAGTTTACCGATATTGATAAGATTTTCCCTGTTGTTTAGTGAAGTTATTTTATTACGGTTGATGATATGGCTGCGGCTAATACGGATGAAACTTCCGGAAGGGAGCTGCTGCTCCAGGTTTTTTATACTCACCAGCACTGTTTTCTTTTCTCCATTTTGAAAATGAAAATTTACAAAATCGCCCATGGCTTCGGCATAAATGAGGTCGTCATAAGCATAGCGTAAATAGAGGTGCTGATCTTTTATGCAAAAAAAACCGCTGTCGCTTTGTTTAAACTGGTCTTCATTGTTGTGGTCGTCTTTCAGCGACATCAGCATTTTTACCTTATCTATTGCCCGCAACAGCCGTTCAAAAGATACCGGTTTAATTAAATAATCCACCGCATCCAGTTCAAAAGCATGTACTGCAAATTTATCGTGAGAGGTGATAAAGATAACCAAGGGCAGCGTTTTCAGGCTTTGTGCCAATTGAATACCGGTCAGTTGCGGCATTTCAACATCGAGCAGCAGCAGATCAGGCTGCAATAATTGTATCTGCTCCCTTGCTTCTATGGGATTGGCGCAAACACCCAAACAATTTAACCCCGGGATCTTGCTTAATAGTTGAAGGGCATAATCGGCAAACATTTCATCATCATCTGCCAGTATATAATTGATCTGTTTTGCCACTTTGTATTGGCCTCCCGGCCATTTTCTTTATCTATAAAACAATTACCCTTATCTACTTTCTTACAACCTTCGGCGAATTATTTACATACTCCTTTGCCGTTGAAATA
>CBHEUU010000911.1:0-1641 GCA_965990355.1 uncultured Chitinophagaceae bacterium | reverse complement strand
AAGAAATGACTTCACAAATACCTGTACGTATTTCCACAGCAGCCGGTATTAAAGATATGGTGATAAGACCTGCAGATATCAATGTTGAAGGTCAGACATCGGGAGAGTGGGTAAGCCTTGGCATACATCGTTTCTCAAAAGGAAAAAACAATTATGTGGAAATCAGCAATACCAAAACAGATGGCTATCTGCCCGCCGATGCGGTATTGTTTATCCCGCAATAAGTGCAGGGGATATTCCCCCACCAGAATATTCGATCAAACAATAAACATTTTGCCATTATGAAAAAGATTGCTTTGCTTGTTTGTTTATGCATCATGGTATGCATAGGCAGCCTTGATGCACAGTTATTATTGATTGATGATATGGAAGGAAACGGACCCGCTTCCGGCAACTGGATCTATAATGCCGGGGCCAATGCTACAGGTTCTGTTATCTTTAATGCAGCAAATCCTTCGCCCTCATCGCTTAACCCGAGTTCACATACTGCGAAGTTTACAAAAGACACGAGTTGTTCTCCCTACATGGCGGCGGCCGTTACTCTTTCATCACCGCTGGACCTCTCGGCTGGAGCAACATTCAAAATGATGGTGTATAGCAATGTGAAGGAAGATGTCATGTTTAAATTACAACCGGGTACTGACTACACGCAGGCCGTGTTCCAGACATATCGCATACAAAATGTCAATCAATGGGAAGAGGCAGTGTTTACGTTCACCGGGATTAACCACCGGACTGATCTGAACCGGATCGCTATCCAGTTCATTGATGGTAAAAAGGCAAATGGTATCCTGTATTTTGATCATATCCAGGCACCAAACCCAACCAGCCTGCAGTTTACACCAACCAATATACCGATGGGAAGTGAAAATGGTAAGATCATTGAAGTAATGCTTCATGGCGATGTGTTCAAGCCCGCACTAAGCCTGGCTAACTGGGCAGCTTCCACTCTTCCTCCCGGTGTTTCTGTGGGTAGTTTATTGCGGGTGAATGATACCGCTGCGCATATTGTACTATCCGGTAATTCATCAGCCAATTATTCCCGTACTTCGTTTACGCTCACCGTAAATGGAAATGAGCTGCAAAACCCTAATGTAATGTCCTATGCAGTCAGGGGAAGTGTCGTGTTTGATGGTAACCCTAACTGGACCATGATTTATAATGATGAGTTTGATACCAATGGTCTTCCCGATCCTTTGAAGTGGACGATTGATGCCCGCCCAAAGGGATGGATCAATAATGAACAACAGGTATATACAGATGCTTCCAGGGATAATGCGCGTGTAAGAAATGGCAACCTGGTGATTACCGGTAAAAAGGATTTTCCAACTGGCGATCCGAATGCGCCCTGGTCTTCTGCCCGCGTTGTATCACTTGGAAAAATGGAGTTCTTATATGGCAAGGTAGAGATGAAGGCAAAACTGCCGAGGGCAAGAGGCTCCTGGCCCGCATTCTGGCTTATGCCTGTATCCAGTGCTTATGGTAGCTGGCCAAGAAGTGGCGAGGTAGATATACTAGAACATGTGGGTAATAATTTTGGTAAAGCAATGTGCGCAGTGCACACCGAAAATAAGAACTGGACCAATGGTGGCAATCTCGGGGGCAACCAGATCATGCCGGATGTTGATACTGTTTATCATG
>CBHEUU010000910.1:0-1644 GCA_965990355.1 uncultured Chitinophagaceae bacterium | reverse complement strand
ATGGAAAGGCAACCGGAGGGCGTA
This sequence comes from uncultured Chitinophagaceae bacterium, assembly GCA_965990355.1. Classification (GTDB taxonomy): domain Bacteria; phylum Bacteroidota; class Bacteroidia; order Chitinophagales; family Chitinophagaceae; genus Terrimonas_A. The sequence continues at coordinate 1,620 of CBHEUU010000910.1, read as the reverse complement.
TCGAAACCGTGACCATGTTTGGTATTATCGCCGGATTTTTATTGCTGATCGCATGTATTAATTTCATGAACCTGAGCACAGCCCGTAGCCAAAAGCGGGCAAAGGAAGTTGGTATCCGGAAAGTTACAGGTGCTGTGCGCACCTCCCTCATTACGCAATTTCTGCTGGAATCAATTATAGTGGCTGCACTGGCAGGTATTTTATCCGTTCTGCTTGTGTTGATGGTATTGCCTGCCTTTAATACCCTGATGGGTAAGGAACTGATCCTTCCTTATACCAGCGTTGTTTTCTGGTTGGCATTTGCCGGTTTTATATTGTTAACAGGTATACTGGCAGGCAGCTATCCTGCATTTTTCCTGTCATCCTTCAATCCTGTTGGCGTGTTGAAAGGGCATTTTAAAAAGACCGGTACCCTGGTAACACCAAGAAAAGTGCTGGTTGTTTTCCAGTTTTGTATTGCAATTGTGTTGATCATTTCAACAATTATCGTAGCCCGGCAAATCAGTTTTGCCAAGAACAGGAACGCTGGTTATGCGAAGAGTGCTTTAGCTTATCATTGGATAACTCCTGAATTGGCCAAAAATTACCAGTTGCTGAAACGGGATATACTTGCCTCCGGAAACGTGATCTCAGTGGCCAGAACGGCTGCGCAACTTACCGAACAATTCAGTTCTACCACGGCTATTAACTGGAGTGGTAAAGACCCTAACGATAATACAGAGATTGAGCGGAGTGCGCAGGATGAAGGATTGATAAAAACAGCAGAGCTTAAACTGGCGCAGGGAAGGGATTTCGATCTGATGCAGTTCCCCACTGATTCAACCGGTATATTGATCAATCAGTCAGCTGCAAATCATATGGGCTTTAAAAATCCGATCGGGCAGCTTATACGCGAAGGGAATATGGAGTATCATGTGGTGGGTGTGTTTGAAGATTATATTTTCGGATCACCTTATGAACGTACGAAGCCCATGGTTATTTTCGGTTCCAAAGGCATGTGGTTTAATATCCTCTATATGCGCCTGCAACCTACCGGCAATGTCAGTAAACAGGTAGAAGCGATCGGCGCCATTTTCAAAAAATATGCTCCTTCATATCCATTCGAATGTCATTTTGTTGATCAGGATTACGCCCGGAAATTTGACGACCTGGAATTAACCAGCCGGCTCACTGGCCTGTTTGCTGCACTCACAATTTTTATTACCTGCCTTGGGCTATTCGGCCTCGCCAGCTATATGGCGGAAACACGTATCAAGGAAATTGGTATCCGGAAAGTGTTAGGTGCCTCAGGCATCAGCATCACATCCTTGCTTTCGAAGGACTTTATTGTACTCATTGTTATTTCGCTATTACTGGCTTGTCCCGTGGCCTGGTTTGCGATGAATAGCTGGCTTAATGGGTATAGTTACCGCACCTCAATAGAATGGTGGGTGTTTGCGGCTACAGGGCTCTTTGCGATGTTAATAGCTATTGCCACAGTTAGCTATCATTCAATCAGAGCTATCCTTTCCAATCCGGTGAAGAGTTTGCGGACAGAGTAACGAAAGCTATTTGCTAAAACCAACCATTTGATGCAGCATTGCTGGATCATATACTTTGCCTCCTTTAATAACCGTCTCC
>CBHEUU010000909.1:0-1659 GCA_965990355.1 uncultured Chitinophagaceae bacterium | reverse complement strand
CCAATACGATCGCCCATTTACCGGGATATTGCAAAAATGGTTTTACACTGTCTTCTCCCATATATGGCGCGACCGTTACCGAATCAAAAGGCAATGATTCAAAAAAGGCTTTGGCGTATTGATCAGAGGTGTTCCCTATATCACCGCGTTTGGCATCTGCAATAGTGAAATGATCTTTTCCTATGTATTTCACCGTTTTTTCCATCGCTTCCCATCCTTTCAGCCCCAGTGCTTCGTAAAAAGCTGTATTGATCTTATACGCCACACACCAATCCCTCGTTGCATCAATAATGGCCTTATTAAAAGCAAACACAGGATCTGTTTCCTTCAAAAGATGTTTGGGGATCTTTGTAATATCGGTGTCCAGACCAACACAGAGATAGCTTTTCTTCTGACGTATCTGTTCAATTAACTGCTGACGGTTCATAGTGGCGCAAAAGTACGATTTTCATTGTGTCACCCCGGACCTTGTCTAGTGCATTTATAAATTTAAAGAATATAAGATCCGGGGATCATGCAAGATATCCATCAAAGCCGATGGCCTTTTCCAATGCATCAGCAAAGCGCCAGATTTCTTCAAACGTATTATACAGGGGCACCGGCGCCAGCCTGATCACATCAGGTTCCCGCCAGTCGACCATAAAGCCGTGTTGCATCAAATAATTGTAGATTTCTTTTCCGCGCTGCTTCATCAGCATGGAAACCTGGCAGCCTCTGTCTTTTGAAGTTGAGGGCGTGATGAATTGGATCACCGGGGGATCAACTGTATTATTCACCCTTTGAAGCATGAACCAGAGATAATCATTCAGCAAGCGGCCCTTGACCCGGATGGCTTCCCATCCTGCCTGTTCCACTATTTCCAGTGAAGCCCGGAGCGTGGCATACATTAAAAATGGTGGTGTACTTAATTGCCAGCCTTCAGCTCCCTGCATTGGTTTAAACCCTTTATCCATTTTAAAACGCGTGGGCTTATCATATCCCCACCATCCTGCAAAACGCGGAAGATCTTCCGCAAAGTTTTTTTCATGAATGAATACACCGCCAATCGCACCTGGCCCGCCATTGAGATATTTATAGCTGCACCAGCAGGCAAAATCAATATTCCAGTCGTGCAGCTTCAATGGGATATTACCGGCTGCATGCGCCAGGTCAAACCCTACCCTTGCTCCTGCCCCGCTGGCTGCTGCTGCAATTGCCTCCATATCGAAAGCCTGGCCGGTGTAATAGTTGATGCCGCCGAATAAAACAAGCGCTGTTTCATCACCGTATTTTTTAATAACGGAAAGAATGTCTTCAGTACGCAAAGTAAACTCACCTTCCCGCGGACTCACTTCAATCACTGCTTCTTCAGGATCAAAACCATGATGCCTCACATGCGTTTCAAAAGCATACTGATCACTTGGGAATGCTTTTGCTTCACAGATGATCCGGAAACGTTTGGCTGTTGGCCTGTAAAAACTCACCAGCATTAAATGCAGGTTCACGGTCAATTGATTCATCACTACCACTTCGGCTGGCCTTGCTCGGCCTGATCGAACAGGAGATCGACCAAAAAGCGTTTGCTGGGTTTCGCAGCGTCGATGAAAGAGCCGGTCTGACCTGCATGGAGCCACAACAGGAAAAAGGCAATACTGCCGAAGCGACTCGTGTGGCCGCAGG
>CBHEUU010000908.1:0-1673 GCA_965990355.1 uncultured Chitinophagaceae bacterium | reverse complement strand
AAGGCTTAAACGGTATTAAACAAAACCGACTTGTTAAAACAGAAAAACTGATCAGTATGAATATTTCTGTATGTCAATGGCAGGCCGTACCAAACAAACCTAATCTCTATGCAATCTTTTTTCTTTATTCATTTGAAAAAGAAATTTGTACGTATCGATGTAAAGGATATTCGTTATGTGTTATCAGTGGCTCATCATGTGAAGATCTGCACAGACCAGGGGATATTCATTCCGCATTTGAGCTTGAAGCAGTTGGAGACTATTCTTCCGGAAGATTCTTTCTCCAGGGTGAATAGGGGTACGCTTGTAGCGCTTAACCGGATCATTTCATTCGACAAAGATGAGGTTGTATTAAAAGACGTAAGATTTTCTTTCAGCGATAAATACCGTAAGGAACTCGAAAATAAAATTACCGTGATGCTGCACCAGGAAAGCAGTTCAGCTAAAGATGTGCAGGCCGGTACAAAGAAAGGCCGGGTTGGGAATGTATAAGAATAGCCTGGATATCTGCTTAATGAATAAGATGTGTCAATTATGAGCACTTTCATACGCATAATATTTCGTTCCCACTTAGTGTGGTTCCCGGAGGGAGTGTCTACTCCCTCTCATTTAAATTTTTTCCCTAAGTAGCTACTGTACTGTTGAAAATAATTGATGGCTGTGTGATCACTGAATGTGTTTACGCATCCAAACGGACAACCCATGCATTAACCTTCCACCTATTATTCCATGAAAATATCAACCCGTCAAATAGTTGTTCAATTGATTGCAGCAGCGCTTATTTTTTTGTTTGCCTATGCGGCAATAAGCAAACTTTTCAATTTTAAAGTATTCCGGTTCACGCTGGGTCAGATGCCGGTTATAGGCCCCTATGCGGCTTTTGCTACAATAGTGCTTCCGGTAGTGAACCTGCTGGCTGTATTGCTTCTGCTGATACCGCGTACCAGGAGAACAGGTTTGTTTTATTCACTCTTTCTGTTGACAGGATACACAGGATATATTGGTTATGTGTTGCTCAACTTCAAGCAGCTTCCCTGCTCCTGCAATGGTATAGTGCCCTGGTTATCCTGGCCTCATCATTTTTGGTTAAACCTGATTATAATGGCGCTGGTTATAATCAGCCTGCTGCTGTCCAAACGTTTTATTGCAATAAATCCGTCTGCTATGGCCAATGCAGACAACAGGGAAAGCCGAAAACCTGTATAATAGAGTAGGCATCATCAAATCAAACAATTCTTATATGAAAAAGTATTTATTAGGAATAACAGCCCTGGCAATGGCTGTTGGGTTGAGTGCATTTACAGCACCACCAAAATCAAAGAAAAAGGATTTTGATCTCTATTGGTTTATCGTGAAGCCAGGTTGGGGTATAGCTTCACATTTTAATAATGGTATGGTAGATTTCCATTCTAAAGCTGAGTTTTCGCCAACTGGTATTTGTATGGTCTGGCCCTGGACCTATAAATGCGTAATTGGATTCGAGTCATATGATGTTAATAGCACAACCAATACATTACTTCCTGGTGATCGTTATCCGGTAGCAATAGGTGAAAAAAGACCAACCTTTTGATTGAGCATTGTCCGCCGTGCTCCTACGCCATAGCTTCGGCGCAAGCGTTGCTCCTACGCCATAGCTTCGGCGCAAGCGTTGCTCCTACGCCATAGCTTCGGCG
>CBHEUU010000907.1:0-1691 GCA_965990355.1 uncultured Chitinophagaceae bacterium | reverse complement strand
ACAAGATTTGGGTTATATGAATTTTAATTCTTGCTATTTAAGTGTATTTACTGATAACTTCTGATTTAAGGAATACCTAACTTGCAAGTAGAGTTACATTTATGTGTAATTGCTTTTGATACCGTTTACCCGAAACGGGTATGAACCAAACTACCCAACCTATGACGTACATCCTGATGATAGGAGCATTTCAAGCAGTACTTGCTTTTTATTTTGTTTCTATCGATGCCCGTAAGAATAAGACAGATGCTTATCTGCTGGCTTTTCTGATTTGTCTTTGCGTTCAGTTTATTTCCAGTTTTGTGTTTCTCTTTTTGAATGAGGATTTCTTTATTACACGCCCGCTGACAAGTTTTCTTTCCTATGCTTATGCACCGCTGATCCTATTGTATGCTAAACGGCTTCAGAACCCGGACGCTTCTTTGACTGATGAATGGCTACTGTTTATACCAACCATGTTATTTGGTGCGGCCTATTTTTGGGTAATGGGTTTGGCTATGGGCCGGCACCCGATGGAATACTTTTATATTGAACTATATAATAAGATAGTGATATTTACTCTTCCTTTTTTCTCCGGCTACCTGCTTTATAAAGCTTTCAGAATAATCAGTCAATTTACAGATGAGCTGAAGGAAGAGCAGGTGATGATAAAACGTATATCGGCTGTTATTTTCAGTTTGATGGTCGGATTTTTCTTTTTTACCATTTATGCATGGGTAGCTGAGCTTCCTTACAGAGTTGCCAATGTAATAGTAAGATCTGCATTATACACAGGAATGCTTTCACTCAGCCTGACTATTATTATATATAAGTGGGGACTAAGAGAGCGGAAAACAAGATTAAGCCTTGTAACCAGCACCGGTGAGAAATGGCAGATAGGGAATATGTTTCAACTTCCGGACCCGGAGATAAAATTCCCGTTAGATCAATCTTTTTCAATAGCGGCCTCCATGTCTGACAGTGAAGAGAAGGAATTACTGTCCGTTCCTGAAAAGGAGCTTAGCCGTCCGTCTCTTTTATCGCCCGAAAAACAGAAAGCGATATATATGATGGTGGAGGAAGTGGTACAGAATAAAAAGCTCTTTCTTGACGAAGATTTCAACCTGGACAAGCTCGCAGCCGCCACGGCCATACAACGGCAATATATTTCTGAAGCGCTTAATCAGTACGCACAAAAATCTTTTTACCAGTTTATCAACGGGTACAGGATAGCAGCTGTTATAGCCAAAATGGAGCAATTTAAGCACCAGGCGATAACAATAAATCTTACGGTATTGGCTTTCGATTGTGGGTTTAAATCAAAAGCCCCGTTCAATCAATACTTTAAAAAACATACTGGCTTGACTCCTTCGGAGTATATGCAGCGCTTGAGAAAACAGGAAAAAGTATAAATGTTAAAGACTTTAACATCCTTTAACAATTTGTTAACAATGTCAATAAGTTGATTTTCAATCTATTTCCAGATGAATTGTACAATAATTCCTTACAAACGGCTTGATTGTGCAATGAAGGCGACAACAGCTTATCCATAAACTAATATTGTTTTTCTTCCAATATCCATTCGTCCCCGTTTAATCTCCAATTCATTTATGAGACATTCTGCCGCTCCTCTGAAAACAGGTCCTGTGCATTCTATTGCCAGAAAGATCCTTGCAACATTGCTGGTCTTCATTATCTCATTGCCTGTTTTT
>CBHEUU010000906.1:0-1695 GCA_965990355.1 uncultured Chitinophagaceae bacterium | reverse complement strand
TCAAAGTCGGCAATAAATTCCTGGCGGGGAGGGAACTGGCTTTTATCAAGCATCTTCCGGAAAAGCTGCTCCAATGCAAAGTGAACAGATGAACCAAACTCTGTAGCTTCATTCTTTGGAGATGGAATGCGCACGAGATTCCTGAAATAAAACTCAAGCGGGCATTTCAGGTAATTATTCAATGCGGTTACATTCATCACGAATTTCTCCAGCATGCGGTTCACAAAATCTTCTTCCATCTTTTCTATCTCGGGAGCCTGCAGCGTCATGAAATGCAAAGCAGAAAATTCTGACAACACATTTTCATCAAACACCATTTTTTCAACGGGTAACTGATGCTGGTCCTGTATCTCTGCCAGGAACATGGATGGTTCCAGTTCCTTACCATCATTTTTAAACTGGCTGTAGGAAAGTATAAGATGCTGTTCCGCCCGCGTAATGGCTACATAAAATAAACGCCGTAATTCCTCCGCATCACCAGCGCCTGAAGTGGATTGATCAAACATCGTATCAGGCAATTTATATCCTCCACCTGGTTTCCGTTTCTTTTCCCAGGAAGCTGCATTGCAATTGGCTAAAAAAACATGTTCAAACTCGAGTCCTTTGGAACCGTGTGCCGTAAGCAGGTTCACACCTTTATCGCTGCCGCTTACCTGCACGAGAGGAAGTTTGATCTCTTCTTTCTCCATCAGGTCAATCAATCCTACCAGTTCTGAAAGCGTAAGCAATGGCGCCCGGTGTGTTTCATCTTTCACAAAATCAAAAAGGCCGGTGAGTATCTGCAATTGCCAGTGTTTGTCGGGCAGCTGCATAATATGATTGAGTACTCCTGCTTCGCGGACGATGTTTTCAAACAACAACTGGAGAGTGGTGTTTGACACATCGGCAATCAGCTTTTCTATTACTGCCGATGCTTTCACAAGCCCCGGATGCAGTGGAGCAGTAAACAGATCTTTTGCAGGCGCTTTTGCTTTTTCAATCAGCAAACGGCGGATGGAATAGGTTGTGCCTGATGAACGTTTATCGGCTACTTCAATACTTATCTTGGCCACTTCAATAGGAGGAATGCCAAACCAGTCGAAATGCAGTATTTCAAACAACATTTCATCACCGCCATAAGGTATATCATGCTCTGCTGCCAGGTATCTTAATAAAAGAATGATCTTTTGCGCCAGCGGTAGTTCAAGAATATTCAAATGCCGTTTGCTGTACACCGGTATTTGCAACAGTTTGAAATATTGCGCCAGGTCTATCCCATATTTATTTTCCTTATAAATAATAGCAATGCGGCCGGGCATTATTCCCTGTTGCAATAAAGCCTGCACCTGCCGCGTGATGCCGATCATTTCCTGGCGCTGGGTTTCATATTCCTGCACCAATGGTGGATGCGTAAGCTGGCTGATCTTTGAGTTGCTGGCTAATAATTCTTTGCTGAGGCCATCAATTTGTTTTACCAGCCGCTCTTCATTGCGGTTGATCAGTGTTTTGGAAATATCCAGAATGGGTTGTGTGGAGCGGTAATTGCTGGTGAGCACCACCGTCATCAGGTCGTTGCGGTAGCTGTTGGCAAACTGCAACATGTTTTCCACGTTGGCGCCCTGGAAGCGGTAGATACTTTGGTCATCGTCGCCAACAACAAATACATTAGGCTTGTCCCAATAACTGATCAGTAATTCTACCAGCCGGTTTTGGGTA
>CBHEUU010000905.1:0-1698 GCA_965990355.1 uncultured Chitinophagaceae bacterium | reverse complement strand
ACTCTCTCAATTCAAAAATGAGTTGAGATGGAGTGAAGTGTATTATCAATTGCACAAATAATGTTGCCCGGCCAGGGCCGCTATTCTAAAATAAGAAACAATGAAAAAATTGCTTGTCGCATTACTGCCTTTGGCTGTAACGTGCTTCCATGCCTCTGCTCAATTGGAAGTGCCTGTTTCCATTGATGGTGTTAACCCAAAGTATACCATCAGCCGTCACATATACGGACATTTTTCAGAACACCTGGGCCGCTGCATATACGATGGCTTCTGGGTAGGTGATTCCCTGAACGTTCCCAAGCAAGACAGGATCCGGATGGACATTGTGGATGCTTTGAAAAAGATACAGATCCCCAATCTCCGCTGGCCGGGTGGTTGCTTTGCTGATGAATATCATTGGAGGGATGGCATTGGCCCAAGAACACAGCGCCCTACGATGGTCAACACCAACTGGGGTGGCGTAACAGAAGATAATAGCTTCGGCACCCATGAATTCCTTGAGTTATGCGGCCTGCTGAAATGTGAACCTTATATCTCTGCCAACGTTGGCAGCGGTACTGTGGAAGAAATGGCCAAATGGGTGGAGTATCTCAACTTCGGTGGTCTCAGCCCTATGACCAGTCTTCGGAAACAAAATGGCCATGCAGAACCCTGGAAAGTGAGTTTTTGGGGTGTAGGCAATGAAAGCTGGGGCTGCGGTGGAAATATGACGCCGGAGCATTATGCTGATGAGTATAAACGATATGCCACCTATGCCCGTAATTATGAAGGCACCCGTTTGAGAAAGATCGCGTGTGGACCAAGCGATGCCGATTACAACTGGACAGAAGTGATGATGAAAGCCGTAGGCCGCCAGATGTGGGGCTTGTCTCTTCATCATTATACAATACCAACAGGTAATTGGGGTAAGAAAGGATCTGCTACCGCTTTTGATGAGCAGGAATATTTCAGTACTATGAGGAATTGCCTGCAAATGGAAGAGTTGGTTACCCGCCACTCGGCTATCATGGACCGCTACGATATAAACAAGAATGTAGCACTTGTAGTGGATGAATGGGGGATCTGGACAGATGTAGAGCCTGGCACTAATCCCGGGTTTCTTTATCAGCAAAACAGTTTAAGGGATGCATTGATTGCAGGTACTACGTTGAACATCTTCAATAATCATGCAGACAGGGTAAAGATGGCCAACCTGGCACAAACAATAAATGTGTTGCAGGCGCTGATCCTTACACAAAAAGAGAAGATGCTGCTGACGCCAACTTATTATGTATTTGATCTGTTCAAAGTGCACCAGGATGCCAAACTGTTGCCTGTTTCTTTCAGCAGTCCCGATTATGTTTCCGGCGATAAAAAATTACCGGCATTGAACATGTCTGCTTCCAAAGATTCTACCGGTAAAGTGCATATTACCCTCGTAAATATTGATCCTAAAAACAAATGGAAGATCAGTACTTCATTAATGGGAGTGAAGTTCAGTACGGTTACCGGGCAAATTCTGACTTCTTCCAAACTGACGGATGTCAACACATTTGATGGTGCCCCGAAGGTTAAGAACAGCAATTTTTCAGGAGCTAAAAAACAAGGAGATCAGTTGGTAGTAGAGATACCAGCTCAATCTATAGTCATGCTTGAACTAAAATAAGCCTGGCAATAATCATAGTGTATGAAGAAATTATTCATTTTAATCGCTGGTAT
>CBHEUU010000904.1:0-1705 GCA_965990355.1 uncultured Chitinophagaceae bacterium | reverse complement strand
TGCAGGCCGGAGTGCCACCTCCCCCATCGCTGGTAAATATCTTTAAAGAATTGCATGAGGATCTTGGCATACGGATTCCCAATCATGGCAACCTCACCCAATGGGCAAAGCAGGGTGTATTCCTGTTGAATGCTTCTTTAACTGTAAGAGCCGGAGAACCGATGAGCCACGCTAAAATTGGCTGGGCCACTTTTACTGATACAGTGATCAAAAAGATCTCGGAAGAAAGGCCACATGTAGTATTCCTGCTCTGGGGAAAATTTGCCCAGGAAAAGAAAGTATTGATCGATGAAAGCAAACATTGCATTCTGAAAGCTGCGCATCCTTCCCCGCTTTCAGCACATGCAGGATTTTTTGGGTGTAAACATTTTTCCAAAGCAAATGCTTACCTTATTAGTAAAGGAATTGACCCGGTGGATTGGCAGCTTTGATAAGAAACAAAAAATGTACGGATGAAATTGTTCAGGGAAATAGCTGGCCGTGTCTGGGCCGTTTGGGGACTTCTTAGTTTTGCGGCTACCTTTTTATTGATCTTTCTGCCTTCCATGATCTCTTATTTATTACCCGAACCGAAGGGATCTGTTTATTTTATCAAAGTAGCAAGGATCTGGATGAATGTATGGCTATGGCTGGTAGGCTGTCCTGTACGGATCAAAGGAGAAGAGAATTTTGCTGCAGGACATAACTATGTTGTTACCTGCAATCATAATTCATTAATGGATGTCCCGCTTTCATCACCCTATATTCCCGGTGCCAATAAGACTATCGCTAAAAAATCATTTGCCAAAATTCCTTTGTTCGGCTGGTTCTATAGCAAAGGCTCCGTGCTGGTTGACCGTACAGATGAGCGGAGCCGCCGTAAAAGTTATGATGATATGAAAGCAGTGCTGCGGAAAGGAATGCATATCTGCATTTATCCTGAAGGCACGCGCAACCGTGGCAATGAACCGTTGAAAAAATTTTATGATGGCGCATTCCGGCTTTCAAAAGATACCGGACATGCAGTCATTCCCACCCTTATCTTCAATACCCGCAAAGCGCTTCCGGTGAATAAGCCTTTCTTTTTCCTGCCTGTAAAACTGGAAATGCATTTTTTGCCTCCGGTTGATCCGGCGGGATTAACTTCAGAACAACTGAAGGAAAAAGTGTTCAATATTATGAAGGATTATTATACTGCACATCAATAAGGCGTGTAGAAACTTCTTGTGCGGTTGATCCGGAGATCCTGCAGCAATCCTGATTTAGGACTGATGGTGAAATTGAAATAACGGTACAGGCCAATTGGTGTAACGTTGATAGACAATTGCCAGCAGTGCATCTCCCTTGAAATAGACATGGTGAATGTTTGCAGCTTCTTTGTTTTAAAATCGTAATAACCATTGGCACTGAGGTTCCACTTCGGTGTAAGGCTGAAGCTTCCATTGAAATTGGTGCTGGCGCTGGTAACGGTTTCAAAACCGCTGTAATCGGATTTGGCTTGTTCCTGGAAATAAAAAGAGAATGATAAACTGATCTGCCAGGGAATATTGAAGTCGACAAATTCTGCCGGATTCTGTCGCATATAGTCCAGCAAACGCTGGCGGTCACCTGCAAGTACAGGATCATTCAACTGCTTGTCCAGTTCCTCTTTTTGTTTTTTATCTTTTTCAGGGTCCTTGGGTTTGCTCTGGAAAGAAGTAGACAGGGATATACTGCCTGAAGTGAT
>CBHEUU010000903.1:0-1706 GCA_965990355.1 uncultured Chitinophagaceae bacterium | reverse complement strand
GAAGCCGGTATTTTATATTGCTGGAGAATGAGAGCGGTCACAACATACACAGCATTTTCCGATTCATTATACCATGCTTTAGAATTGAAACTTGCATAGTCGCATTTCAGTTCTTTTTCTTTTGCCACTACATCTGGTTTTGAACCGGCCGGCAACTTATAAATCGTTGTATCACGCTTTTCGAAGGGATAGCGGAAGTAGTAATCCAGTTTCCTGTTATCTGATTTTGGCAATTTGGTTGACCAGATTTTATTCATCCGGGGATTGATGAAAACTTTATCACCGGAATTGAACTCCGGTATTTTGGAGAATGCCATTTTCAAGGCCGCTGTTTCACCATCTTTTGTGAGTATAAAATCCTCTGGTTGTTTAAATCCCCAATAGAATACGATTGCTTCCTTCTGACGATCTTTTTTCTCTTTTATTATACTATTGAGAATTTCTCTGAACTCTCCGTGTGCATAAATGACTGTTTCACTGATGCCTGATAAATCATCTGCGAGTGAGACCGTTGTTCGGGTGGTAAACACATTGGCGGAGGCATGGCTCCTGGGCGTTGATACCAGTACTCCTCCATTTTCTGTAATAAGAAGGGCATTCCGGTTTTCGGTAAAATTGCCCAGCTCCCCGAATTCTGCTGTACTGCTGGTGCATTCCAGCCAGGTGGAATCTTTCTGGCCAGGTATGCAAAGGATAACATGGTTGAAATTATTGGAGGGAAATTCCGGGTCAACCGGTTCCTGGTTAAATTCGGCATTGATGATCGCAACATGGCTACGGATACCAACGGTTTTTAAAGCTGCTTTCATATAATTGCTCAAAGCCTTGCAATCGCCATATTTTTTCTGGTCTGTAAATGTTGCGGAGAATGGCCTGTATCCCCCAATCCCTAATTGTATACTCACATACCGGAAGTTCTGCTGCATGTATTGATATATCTTCCTGATCTTTTCCTTTTGATCAGGCACATCTTTTACCAGGTTGGCATAGAATTGCTGGCGATCGGCCGGTAATTCATCGAGGCCTGTATAAAGATTCCTGACCCAGGTTCCAAAACTTTTCCAGGAAGAGAAATCACCGCGATAGCCATAGTGAGAGAATTGTTCAGCGGCCAGTGCTATATGGGGATACCGGCTACGTGCAGATACGGCACCCTCTTCATATTCCAATGGAGCAAGATCTTTTACCGACCATTTATATATTTTATACTTACCATCATCTGTGATAACAGGCTGTACTGTTGTATTAACAGGTTTGTATTTCAAGTTCAATTCTACAGGCACCCTGGCTGTGTAGGTTGAGGACAGTATACTTTGCTTTGGGTGAATAAAACGGTAATCTGGCACTGCTAGTGTGCTTTTGATTTTTTGTTCATAATTCAACTCAATAGTAACAGGGTAGGAGGGCGGCGTGATCCGGTAATACGTCACGTACCCGTCTTCAATAAGCCCCTCACCAGTCGCTACCGTCATCATATCCTTTTTCTTGTAACGGGCAGTTTGCTTTCCATTACCATCATACACTTTTATTTCCGCATCTTCCAATGACATGTATTTTGAAGAATACTCATAAAAGAGTAAAGCATCTTTTCCTTCTTCATTTATTACGGTGAATATCTTATGAACACTATAGGTGGTTTTATCCAATGATTCAATTTCATACGTGATATCCTCCAGGTAGGTAACCACTGTAGCTTTTGCCTTTAA
>CBHEUU010000902.1:0-1714 GCA_965990355.1 uncultured Chitinophagaceae bacterium | reverse complement strand
TTATTTTCAGGATTAAGTTTATGCTGCAAAAGAAGGCTTTCTATTTCCTTTTGATAAATACCTGCTGCATGAATTGTACTTTCTATAGATGGAAATGGGGCAAATAATACCTGATTTGAAATAATAGTATCGTCAGAAAGACGATACTATTATTAAGATTGCTTAAAGATTGGATCAACTGTTCACTACCAGCGAAACGATCAGTTTTCCTGCCGGTATTTCAGACGAAGTATAATAAACATTCAATACAGATTTTTTGGTTTTTCCCTGCAAAGCCAACACATCACCTGCCTGAAAACTCATACCAGGATCTCTTTCGCTGGTACTGCTATTGGCAAATTGCCAGTTCTTCAAGTCCTTATTATCAGCGCTACGGATAATAAGATGACGGTTTTTACCAGACCTTCCACAATGATAATATTTGATGGTTATCTGATCTTTTGAACTGGCTGTATTCAATTGCAGACTGTTAACATTTTTCATATTACCGCCAAATTGCTGGAATATGAGTTTGTTGTTCTGAAATACTTCAAAGCCTTCTCCTCCCGGTTTGGAAGAGAAAGAAGATAAAATAAAGCTCAGTGCTGCAACAGGAAGCAGCAAGGCCAGTTTGAAAGGATTAAGATACTTTTTCATGGTTTCATTTTTATGATTAATGAATAAAAGGAAGCATTTACATAACAAAGAAACCATGATCACTGACCCATAAAAAATACCTTTGACCAAAGGGGAACTATGCTTGATGTAATGCGGGGATAATGATTTTCAGCAGCCGGGCGGCAATTCCGCCGGATTGCTTATCTTGTTGACAGCCTTAATTGTTTGTTATGAAAAAATTAGCTTTCTTTTTAGTTGTGGCCCTTGCCGGTCTTTCATTACCAGGACTGACCCAAAATGCGGATAGTACTTATCTCATTAGTCTCAATCAGCAGATCGATGATTATGTAGTGCAGCAAAAAGTAAAAGAGCTCGAGGGGCTATATGCCGATGATTTTGTGTTCAGCCATGGCAGTGGCAAAGTGGAAGGCAAAGCAGGGTGGCTGAAGACTGTTGGCCGCACCACTTATCCGTCCCGCCAGCATGATTCAGTGAAAGTGGAGCTGCATCCCGGGGTAGCTATTGTAAAAGGAAATATGGCCATCAGCAGGAATGATAAAGACAAGGTAGCTGTTTACCATCTTAAATATATCCGTGTGTATGCCCTGCGCAATAAGCAATGGCAGATGATCTCACACAGCACTACGGCTGAAAAACATGATAATTAAATCATTTCACGATAGCTGTATGAAAAAATATCTTCTCTCACTGATTTTCATCATTGCGGTGATAAACTGTTTCTCACAGCCTGTCCGTCAGCACGGGCAATTGAAAGTAACAGGTACCAAACTGACCGATCAGCAAGGTAATCCCGTTGTGTTGCGCGGCATGAGCTATGGCTGGCATTGTTTCTGGCCAAGGTTCTATAATGCCGGATCAGTGCAATGGCTGAAAAAGGACTGGAACATTTCAGTTGTGCGGGCTGCACTTGGTGTAGAGCCAGGCGAGAATAGTTATTTGAAACGGCCGGAATGGTCGAAGGAAAAAATTAAAGCAGTAGTGGATGCAGCCATCAGGGAAAATATTTATGTGATCATCGACTGGCATAGTCATAATGTCAACCTGAACGAGGCCAAAGCTTTTTTTGCAGAGATGGCCGCTACTTACGGTAAATACC
>CBHEUU010000901.1:0-1716 GCA_965990355.1 uncultured Chitinophagaceae bacterium | reverse complement strand
AACGTCAGCAACTGGAAGCGGATATATTGATCCTGCAACAGCGTCTGCAATGGTTGTTGAACACAGGCAGTTTGCTGCTGCCTGAGTATGCTTCTTTAAAAATGACCCCAACCTTGTTCCTGGACTCCGCTGCTATTGCAACGCATCCCCAAGTGAAATATGCACATTCAGAGATAAATACAGCAATGGCGCAAACAGCTTCAGAAAAAGCAAAGCTTTCACCTGATATCACGGTAGGTTACGGCAACCAATCCATCATCGGCTATCAAAGTATTGATGGAGTGAACCAGCAATATTATGGTGCCGGGAAAAGATTCCATATTGTGAACTTATCGCTTGGCATTCCTTTGTTTAATTCTGCTGTCAAAGCAAGAATACGCGCCAGCCGGGTTAAAGAGGATATCGCCAGGATCAATACAGCCTCGGTGGAGCAAACGATCAAAAACAGCCTGCAGCAATTGCAGCAGGAGTATAAGAAGCAGGAACTGGCTCTGCAATACTATGAACAAACAGGATTGCAACAGGCAGAGCTGATCATCAGCAGTTCGAGGTTGAGTTTTCAAAATGGCGAAATAAGCTATCTGGAGTGGACAGCTCTTATGAATCATGCAGTATCTATTCAGTTGAATTACCTCGATGCCATTCGCCAATACAATCAAACAATTATTGAATTGGAGTATTTAACCGGAAAATAAAATTTTATGCGCTATATAATCATTTTTATCATGCTGGGCCTGGCAAGCGCCTGCAATTCTGAAAAGAAAACAGAAGAGAAGACAGCCGATTTGCCGGAGAACACGGTAGTGCTTACACCCGGACAAATTGCCAATGCAGGTATTGAAACAGGGCTGGTGCAGAAGCGGGCACTCAACAGTGAATTAAAAGTAAACGGGCTGGTAGATGTGCCCCCGCAAAATATCGTGTCTGTCAGTTTCCCCCTTGGGGGCTATTTAAAAAATACCAAACTTCTGCCTGGCCTTCATGTAAGTAAGGGAGAAGTGATAGCTGTTATGGAAGATCCTGCATTGATCCAATTGCAGCAGGATTACCTGGTGGCCAGGGCGAGGCTTCAATACAATGAAAAAGAATTTGAACGGCAGAAAATGCTGAATGAAAATAAAGTGAATGCTGATAAGATATATCAACAGGCACAGGCAGATTATACCGCACAGAAAGTGCTGGTGAAAGGATATGATGAAAAATTAAGACTGATCGGCATTAACCCATCCAAATTGAGCGAGCAGAATATCTCCCGCAGTGTACCAGTGTATTCTCCGATCAGTGGCTTTGTTTCGAAAGTGAATGTGAACATTGGGAAATATGTGAACCCTTCCGATGTTTTATTTGAACTGATCAATCCCGATGATATACATGCTGCACTTACTGTATTTGAAAAAGATCTTGCTAAGATCCAACCCAAACAAAAAGTAATGGTCACTTTTGTGGATGACCCTGCTACGGAATATGAATGCGAGGTGTTGCTGGTTACGAAGAATGTGGATGATAACAGAAGTGCACTGGTGCATTGCCATTTTGAAAAGCAACCTAAACAGCTTTTGCCGGGAATGTTCCTGAATGCCCGTATCCGGATCAGTGAGGCTCTGGTTACTGCTGTGCCGGAAGAAGCCGTAGTGCGTTATGGCAATGGGCAATTCGTGCTGGAAGAAACAGGGAAAGGCATGTTCCAGTTACAGGCGGTTGAGGTAGGGATCAAGG
>CBHEUU010000900.1:0-1717 GCA_965990355.1 uncultured Chitinophagaceae bacterium | reverse complement strand
TGAAAAGATACCGCTTATCGAACATCCCGTATCCCGTCCATCGGTCAACGATTAACCTCAGTAACAGCCAGCTTGCTCTTCTTTACACCATATATGAAATAAATGATCAGCCCCAGCACCAGCCAGCCAAGGAACCAGGCCCAGTTGTTCTTGGTCATGCCGGTAAGAAGATAAAGGCAGGTGGTAACACCCATCAGTGGAATCAGGGAATATTTTTTAACAATGGTAAGAATGCTTAACACAATACAGATAAACCAGAAGATGATAATAGACAGTTTCGGGGTTGCCAGGTCCATAAACGATACTTTTCCACTGACATAATCAGGATCGCCGGAGAAATCGAAATTGAATGCATCGGCATAATAACCTTTGCCATATTGGGCAAAAAGAAAGATTGAAAGCCCGATGATCAGGGGATAAATGAATTGCGCATTGATATAAGGCATATTGAACCGCCCGGGCACTTTTTCTTTACGGGGGATCAGCAACACGCCACCGCAAACCAGCACAAATGCAAACAGCGTGGCAATACTGGTGAAATCAAGCACAAATGATTTATCTGTAAAAAAAATGGGAATACCCACTACCAATCCGGTTATTACCGTAGCAAAAGAAGGCGTTTTAAAACGGCTGTGTATGCGCTGGAAAACCGGTGGCAGCAATCCATCCCGGCTCATGCTCATCCAGATCCGGGGTTGGCCCATCTGGAACACCAGGAGCACGCTTGTCATAGCTACTACCGCACAAACAGACACCAGCAATTGCATCCAGCCCAGGTTCAGGTTCTGCGGTTCAAAAATGAATGCCAGCGGATCCCCTACTCCTTCAAAGTTTTTATAATTCACAGCACCCGTGAGCACAAGCGACAATAAAATGTATACAACAGTACAGATGACCAATGAATAGATCATTCCTCTTGGCAGGTCACGTTGCGGATTCTTGCTTTCTTCTGCCAGCACACTCACTGCATCAAAACCGATATAGGCAAAAAACACACCGCTGACTGCTGCCATTACCCCACTGAATCCATTTGGCATAAACGATTTCACGCCTTCATCATTGGCAGGATGCCAGTTGAAAGAAAGTCCTTGTGAAAACACCAGGCTTCCACCAACAATGATCACCAATCCTACAATGGCCAGTTTCAATATCACCATAGCATTACTGAAATTCCGGCTTTCTTTGATACCGCGATAAACCAGGTAAGTGATCAGTATATTGATGATAACAGCAGGCAGGTCAAAAATGATCCTTAATGAACCGATCATAGGTGCCGTATTCCAGGCATTGGTCAGTTCTGTATTAGGGGAATTTTCCGCAATTGCTGTCTGCGCTTCCCTGTAACTGGTGCAGAGATAATCAGGAATATGAATATTTGCCCTATGAAGAAAGGAAGTGAAATAATCACTCCAGCTGAATGATACATAAATATTACCAATGGAATATTCCATGATCAGCGCCCAGCCAATGATCCACGCAAATAATTCACCAAAGCTGGCATATGAATACGTATAGGCGCTGCCGGCAACAGGTATGCGGCTTGCAAATTCAGAATAACAAAAAGCTGTGAAGGCACAGGCAATACCGGTAATAATAAATAACACTACCACACCCGGCCCTCCTTTGAACACTGCATCACCCAGGCTGCTGAAACTACCTGCGCCAATAATAGCGGCTATGCCAAAAAAAGTAAGGTCCCTGACTGTCAGTACCCTTT
>CBHEUU010000899.1:0-1737 GCA_965990355.1 uncultured Chitinophagaceae bacterium | reverse complement strand
TAGGATCATTGTCTCGTGTTTTATGACTCGGCCCTTATGCAAAATAAAAGTGAGGCCTTTAAATACCGGCGCAAAACTATTTAAGTTTTTGCCTTTTTACTTTTTAATTTTGACTTGGTGGATAAAGGATTGTTCCTCCCAAAATAAAGACGAAACAGCCACTAATGCCGATTTTTTTTCAACATCCCATTAATGAAACTACCCGTTTGGGTATCTGGAAGATTGAAGAGACGGAAGAATTCTTCAAAGGCAATGTGCCACAGCACAGGGATGTGACCCATCCGCATAAGCGTTTGCAGCACCTGGCGGGGAGATTCCTGTTGCAGTTTCTATTCCCCGATTTCCCGTATGAACTGGTGCAGGTGGCGGATACGCGTAAGCCTTTTTTGCCGGATGAGCAATATCATTTCTCTATTTCGCATTGCGGCGACTATGCAGCGGCCATTGTAAGCAAGGACAGAAGGGTAGGGATAGATATAGAGATGCCGGTGGAAAAAATTGAAAGGATCAGGGATAAGTTTATGTCAGGTTCCGAACAGTTGCGGCTTCATCTGAATGGGGAATTGCGGCAGCTCACGTCGTTCTGGAGTGCAAAGGAAGCCGTGTTTAAATGGTATGGGGAGGGAAAGGTTGATTTTAAAGAGCATATTCAGTTGCAGCGGCAGGACCCTGCTAAAGAAATTATTGACTGCTTTTTTGCACTTAAGCAAAAAAAGCTGAAGATCCACTACAGGATGCTGGAGCATTTGGTATTGGCTTGGGTTGTGGATGGGGAGTAAAATAAAAAAATGAAATAATCAATAATCAATGTTCAAGTAACTCTACTTTCATATCTCATAATTGAGCGTTGAGTATTGAACATTGATTATTGATTATTTCTAATGAGCCATATCATCCTCGTCTTCTGTACCATCTTCCAGCAAGTGAAGGTCCACCGCCGATTCCATTCCTGCTATTCCTTCTATAGAACCCCGGATATGCGTGGCATTCAGCAATACTTTTTCCAGTTGCTTTTCCCTGGTCTTCCATAATTTTTCCATTGCATCGCGTTCTTTCTGGATAGACATCTTCATACTCAGGAACCCTTCACGGATGGCTTTCCATTGTTCTGCAAATTCATTGCTGGTGAGATAATCATACAGCATGTGCATTTTATCACCTTTGTTTTCATTGTTCCTTACGGCATTGGACACGCGCATGATGGTATCACGCAATACAACAGCTAATGCCTTTACTTCAGCAAAGGAACAGATCCATACACCATCTTTTAATCCAAACCCTTCCATATCGCGCGGCATGGTGCGGGTAACGATCACAGCCATATCAGCACCGAGGCTGCGCATATCTGCCTTGAGTTTTTCGATCCAGTCAGTACCGAAAGTGGCAGTACGCTTGCTTTCATAAATGATCCTGCCGCATTCCTGTCCGAGATTATTGCGGACGGTTTGCACGCAATCTGCCCCGCGGACGCCTTTGCCTACTTCAGCGATCACGTCGAAAGGAAAAGCCGCACGCAGCATTTCTTCCAGTGCCAGTTCCTGTATTTCTCCCTGCAATTGAGTGGAGCCCTGTTCTGCTTTGCGGCGCATTTCATCAGCCAGTTTTTTCTGGTCTTCCAGTTGTTTCTCCAGTTCTTTCAAACGTAATTGGAATTCATTTTCCCGGGCAGCCACTTTTTGTTCTTCAATTTTACGGAGGTCTTCAGAAAGTTTTTCACGCTCCAGTTGGAGTTTTTTC
>CBHEUU010000898.1:0-1759 GCA_965990355.1 uncultured Chitinophagaceae bacterium | reverse complement strand
GTAATGGATTTTCCAAAAGATAAGGATGCTTTGGATATTAATGACCAGTATATGTTTGGCAAGTCTTTCCTGGTTAGCCCGGTGACGAAGGCTATGTATATAAAAGGAGATAAAACTTCTTATGTGGAAGATTTCAGCACAATTAAAACAAAGGAAACATACCTGCCTAAAGGTGTTGAATGGTATGATTTCTGGACCGGGCAAAAATTTATCTGCGGAACAAGGGTCACCAAAGAAACTCCGATTGATATCATTCCTTTATATATTAAAGCGGGTTCCATTGTACCTATTGGACCCAGCGTTCAATATGCCGGAGAAAAGAAATGGGATGATCTTGAAATACGTGTGTATCCCGGAGCTAATGGGGAATTTGTTTTGTATGAGGATGAAAATGATAACTATAATTATGAAAAAGGAAATTATTCTACAATAACTTTTAGTTGGGATGACCGGAAAAAGACTTTGACAATCAGTGATAGAAAAGGAACTTTTCCTGGAATGCTGGACAACAGGAAATTTAATATTGTAGTGGTGGATACTGGTAAAGGTGTTGGAGAGAACACGGTTGACAAAGGAGATAAAGAAGTTACTTATACAGGGAAAAAGACGGTCATTAAATTATAGGTTCGCTCCGGGTTATTTTTGATCCGAGGCCGGTTCTGGAACAACCAAAGAAATAATCACGGAATATTACAACCCCGTTTTCATCATTTCTATTTTAGCAAACAATTCGCCTACGCCTAACGATGCCCAGATAATAAACAGGCCCAGGCCTATTTTTGCTATTATGGGAATAGAAACACCTGTCCATCTTTTGATAAGGGCAGTTACTGGTGGGAAATAAATGAAAGACAGAATAACAATAAAAACACCAAACTCGGGATCATTGCCCCAAAAGGTATTTATCAGGCCGGCTGCCAAAAAAGCCAGGCCAAATATTGAGCTGATGGTATTTGCTGCAATGGATTTGCTATTCATAATATTCGTTTTAGAAATGTATATTCTATAAAAGTTATTTTTCTTTTGTAAAAATCCTCTCGCCACCACCCCGTTTTATGATCATCTGGTTTTTCCCGGCGTCGAATTCAAAAACAATACCGTCAGCGGTGCCATTATCGAGCTTGAATTTATCCTGCGCCGTTGCTTCGAGCGGGACGCCAGCTTCAGCGCCGGGCGGTTGCGCGTAAAGCGTGTTGCCTTGCCTGGTGATCGTAAATTTCACGGGAGCATCGGCGGGTGAATAAACGCCGGCATATTTGTCCAGCAGCTCTGTGCTGACGGCGACGGATTCGAAGGTTGGGATCTGAAAGGGTTTGTTGTAGTAAATATCTACAACGCCATTGATGATATCTTTTACCGGGTAAACCTTTGCGTTCGTCGTGTAAGCGAAGGCCAGTTTTTCTTCCGGCAGGTAAGCCAGCCATGCTCCGTAGTTATCCGCACCGCCTGTATGCCCATAGAAGCTCTTACCGTTGTATGTGAAAGGCTCCATTCCTGACCCCTCTCCGTCCCTTATCGTTTTCATCTGATCGAGACTCTTCTTTGACACTATCTTCCCGTCGAATAATGCCTGGATAAATTTGGCCAGATCGTTCGGCGTTGAAACAATAGCGCCTGCGCTGAAGAGGATGCTTGGATGTGTTTCTGGCACCGGTTTCCATCCGTCACCGAAGCTTATATAGGTAAGAGCTTCGTTTTTGTTCACATCAATATTTCCAGTCGCCAGGTATGTATTCGCAAGCCCGATCTTTGAAATGAT
>CBHEUU010000897.1:0-1762 GCA_965990355.1 uncultured Chitinophagaceae bacterium | reverse complement strand
AAATTAGAGCTGGACAATGCACAATTGAGCTTCGATAATTCACTTAATAATATAACTGGCATTAAGCAAAATATAGAAGCCACAAGGCTGAATCTTCAACAGGCAGTGGTGAACACACAAAGCCAGCAACAAACTACCACCGCTAATCTGGCCTATTTCGACATAAAATCGCCGGGTAATTTCAAAGTATTCTCGGTACTGAAAAAGAAAGGAGAATTTGTACGTAAAGGGGAAGCAGTAGCGATCCTGGGAGAAGCAAATGCCTTCACGATTCAGCTGGCGATTGACGAAACAAGCATCGCAAAAATAAAAATGGCTCAAAAAGTTTTAGTGGAGCTGAATACTGAAAAGGGGAAAATTTATACTGCCACCGTATCAAAAATATATCCTGCATTCGATGCGTCGCTGCAAGCCTATAAAATCGAGGCAGATTTTGATGCACCGGTACCCAAAATCATCAACGGCACTTTGCTTCAGGCCAATATCATTGTAGCCAAAAAAGATACAGCCTTGTTAATTCCACGTACAAGCCTCGGCCCTGATGCTAAAGTAATGGTGTATGATGGCAGGCAAACAGACACAGTTACCATTCAAACAGGCATTGTTTCAGATGATTGGGTCGAAGTACTAAATGGCCTAACGGCAGATGATATAATTAAAAAGAACTTTTAACATGAACCATAGATATATGCTGACTATAGCAGTGATGTTGTTCCTGCTGCCTTCTTCTTCAAAAGCGCAGTTCCCCTATGGCGATCATTGGTATAGCAATCCATTAGGATTTAAACCACTTGAACTTCATTCCTCCATGGGCTTTATTTTACCTGCTGTGTCCGTTGGAGCATGTTTGCTTTTAACAAAAAGAGATACCAGCCTGCATAACAGGCTATCGGTATACAATGAAACGGGATTATCATGGGGCTATAAATATCCATATAGCTTTTTACCACAAAACAACACGGGTATCAATTACCAGCTGAGAAAGTTCATGTCAGTTGGTATCGAGGTTGATGTCTATTTCCCAAGAGACGACTTTAATAAAACTACGGGGTTTGCCATCAGGCCGTTCGCAAGATTTTACCCTGTAAATAAAAGTAAGTGGCGCCTGTTCTTTGAATCTGGTGGTGGGTTTATCTACCTGCTGGATGAATATCCCCAGCCTACTGACCAGGACAACCGCCTGGGTACACGTTGGAACGGCACAACCAAATACGGCTTAGGCAGTGAGATAAACTTTGATAAAGCAAATGCCATCCTGTTTGGTGTAAGACACGTCCATATTTCCAACGGTAATAAAAAGGGGGTGGAAAGAAACCCATCCCATGACAGCAATGGCTTTTTCCTGGGTATATCACATAAGTTATAAAATATGATAACATTCTTTGTATTGCTCTCTGTCTTTTTTGTAAAAGAAAGTACGTCATTAAAAATTTAGTATGTTAAACATTCTATCAATATTTCTGCTCGTCTCCTGGAGCGTTTCATCAATAGCTCAGGAAATTAAGATCACAAGGAAAGTGCAAATTAATGTAAGCAGTGCCATGAGTAAGGTTATGTGGGAGGGTAAACTTTCCGGAAACATTGACCTGGATACTATTCAGCAAAAGGAACACCTGTATGGCATAGGCCCTGTTGAATACTTAAAGGGTGAGATACTCATACTGGATGGTCAATCATATATTGCTAATGTTGTGAATGATACATCCATGCTGGTGCAGAAAACATTCAGCACCAAAGCTCCATTTTTTGTTTACGCAACTGT
>CBHEUU010000896.1:0-1763 GCA_965990355.1 uncultured Chitinophagaceae bacterium | reverse complement strand
CCATTTGCTTCATTGGTAAGAGTGAAAGAATATCCTTATGCAGTGGAAGTGGATGAAGCCACGTTCCGGAAAAATGAAGAGATCTATAATTTTTTAACCACCGAAGCAGATAAGCGGGGTATCTGGGTGATACAGATGTTTTATAATATCATCGTGTCAAAGCCCTTTGCAGAAAAACACCAGTTGAAAACACAGGAAAGGGAAAGGCCTATCATCCCATTGATTGCTGATTATACCCGGAAATCCATCGCCGCGTTTGTAGAAAAATATCCGAATGTTGGTTTAATGGTTTGCCTTGGTGAAGCGATGGAAGGCACAGGCCCGGATGATATCGAGTGGTTCACCAAAACCATTATTCCCGGTGTGCAGGATGGATTGAAAGCTTTGGGCAAAAGGACGGAAGAGCCTCCGATCGTATTACGTGCGCATGATACAGACGCACCTTCGGTAATGAAAGCGGCTCTTCCTTTATATAAAAATCTTTATACGGAAGCAAAGTTCAACGGTGAAGCACTTACAACATATGAGCCACGTGGCCAGTGGGCTGAATTGCACCGCACACTCAGCAGGCTTGGTTCTGTGCAGATCGAGAATGTGCATATTCTTGCCAACCTCGAACCGTTCCGGTACGGATCGGCGGATTTTATTCAACGTTCTGTACAGGGAATGCACAAGATCATGGAAGGAAATGGGCTGCATCTGTATCCGCAGGCTTCCTATTGGGACTGGCCTTACAGCGCAGACAGTGTTAAAGGAAAAAGATTATTGCAAATAGAAAGAGACTGGATCTGGTATGCAGCCTGGGCCCGTTATGCCTGGAAAGCCGGCAGATCGCGCAATGAAGAAATTACTTATTGGAGCAGCCGCCTGGCAGAACATTTTGGTTGCAGTAATGAACAGGGAAGAAAAATACTGGAAGCGTATGAAGAATCGGGGCAGATTGCACCCAAGCTGCTCCGCCGTTTTGGTATCACAGATGGCAACAGGCAAACACTTACATTAGGCATGCTGATGACGCAATTGATCAATCCCTTCCGTTATGGTTTGTTTACACTTTTGTATGAAAGTGAAAGCCCGGAAGGTGAAATGCTGGTTCAATACGCGGAGAAAGAATGGAAAAAGCAGCCACACACCGGTGAAACACCCGTGCAGATCATTAAAGAAGTGCAGGAGCATGGGCAAAGATCTGTTAATGCTATAGAGTTGGCAGCAAGGGGTATCACAAAAAACAAAGAAGAGTTTTCCAGGCTGATAAATGATATGTATTGCTACAAGGCATTAGCGTATCATTTTGCACAGAAAGCAGAAGCTGCATTGAATGTACTCCGGTATAAATATTCCAGTGATATTGCTGATCTGGATAAAGCCCTTCCATTCCTGAAGCAAAGCGTGGATAGTTATAAAGAACTGGTACAGCTTACACAGGGAACTTATTTATATGCTAACAGCATGCAAACCCAGCAAAGGAAAATTCCTATCCGGGGTGTAAATGGCACCTTTAAAACCTGGGCTGAGGTTTTAGTACCATTTGAACAGGAGTTAAAACATTTTTCCAAAACAATTGACTCGTTGAAAAACAGGGATCAGCATGCAACAGTTGAAATACAAAAACTGGTAAATGCCGATGTGCGGTTTACAACTAATACGCTGTTTTACAAACTGGATGGTGCAGCGAAAGTGTTTGCTGATACCAATGCCGTTGTTACAACCCTTGCTCCTGAGTTGAAAGGGTTAAAAGGATTACAGCTCTCCTTCGCGGAACA
>CBHEUU010000895.1:0-1771 GCA_965990355.1 uncultured Chitinophagaceae bacterium | reverse complement strand
ATATTCTCCTTTGGGCAGGTTGATAGAATAAAAGCCATACGCATTGGTAGCTGTTGAAACTTTTGCTTCAGGAATGAAAATGCTTGCGCCGATTATTGTTTCGGTGTTTGTTTTTGCGGTGATTGTTCCACTCAATGTGACTTTCTCCTGCGTGTAGGCCCCGAATGAAATGGCTATAAACAGGAGTGTATAAATGGTCTTATATCTCATCTTTAAAAATCGATTAACAATTGTACACAAAACTATCCCCTGGGATAACCGCCTTTTTTTAATTATACCAAACGCGGTATCTTTTATAGCAAAGTATACCGGGGCACTACAAAATATATTTCTTGTTTTATGCGTTTTTATAACGCTTCCTGCTTTCGTATAAAAAGCACACGCTTTCGTATAAAAGCAGACCAGGTCACAGCTTTAAAATGTTAAATTTGTTCTATACTATTTTATAGATGACTGATTTTACCCATCAACAGTTTATTAGCGAAAACGTGCTTTTCCGTTTCCTGATTTCACCTGAACACAGGATATTCCGGCATCTGCTGCTCATTGTTTTTATAGGTGCTATGCTATACAACAGCGCTTCAGTAATTGCCAACCCAGTAGCGATATTTGTATATTTTATTACGTTATTCTATGTAAATATGTACGTCCTGGTGCCAAAGCTTTTGTTCAGGAATAAAAACATTGAATACTGCTTATCTGTGATCAGCATTCTTTTTGTAGTGGCTATTTGTGGTTATTTTTTCAATCCCTTTAATAAAGAAAAAGGGCTGAATATCCCGCTTTTCTCCTTCCTTACCGTGCTGCTGTTAGCGGCTTCATCTTCCATAAAACTGTTTCAGAAGGGAATGATGGACAAGCTATTGATCTACGAGCTGGAACAGTCGAAAACTTATGCAGAATTGGAACAATTGAAAAATCAAATCAACCCGCATTTTTTGTTTAATATGCTAAACAATGCCAATGTTCTAACGAAGAAAGACCCCGAAAAAGCCTCGCAGGTTTTAATGAAGTTGAGCGATTTACTTCGCTACCAACTTCATGACAGTGCAAGAGATAAGGTGTTGTTGACTTCTGATATTCATTTCCTGGAAGATTTTTTAAACCTGGAAAAAGTAAGGCGGGATAGTTTTGATTTCCTGATTTCAAAAGAAGGAGATTTGAGCGGCGTGCAAATTCCGCCTTTGCTGTTCATTTCATTTGTAGAAAATGCTGTGAAGCACAACAATGATGCAACAAAATCGTCTTATGTAAACCTGTATTTCGATGTTAGAAACGATGAACTTTTCTTTAAATGCATCAACTCCAAACCTATGCTTAAATCCGTTAATAATACAGGCGGGCTGGGGCTAACAAATGTCAAACGGAGACTGGAGCTTTTGTTCCCGGCAACACATAGTTTAAATATCGAAGATAACTCAGAAAGGTATTGCGTAACCTTAACCATAAAGCTATGAACTGTATTATTATAGATGATGAACCATTGGCAAGAGAAGCCATAGAGATATTGATTAACCAAACTGATGATTTAGATTTAATCGGCTCGTTCAACAGCCCCGAAACCGCCACAAATTTTATCGAAAGCAATACAGTCGACTTAATCTTTCTTGACATACAAATGCCGGGAATTAACGGAATCGAATTTGCCCGAACCATTCAGAAAGAAACATTTGTGATTTTTACAACTGCCTATTCTGAATTTGCTACCGACAGCTACGAAGTAGATGCGATTGACTACCTGATAAAACCCGTAAAATTAGAGCGTTTTCGA
>CBHEUU010000894.1:0-1771 GCA_965990355.1 uncultured Chitinophagaceae bacterium | reverse complement strand
ATCTTCATTTCCTACTCCAAGTTCCCTGACTTTCTGCATTCCAGCAAGCCTTATACTTTCTCTTTTTCCTTCGTCTGCCAGCAACTCTTTGCATATCCTGGCACATTCATCCGCATCATCCCAGAAAACAGCCTCCACCCCTTCCTTATACATTTCCATGTGCTCTGAAGTTCTTTCTGCACAGAGAAGACCGCCAACATAAGGCACTTCAACCGAACGCCTGGTATGTAAGTCCCTATTGCCTTTCGATAACATACCGATACATATTTTTGCACCCTGTATTCCGGCTACATAATCTCTTCCTCCTAATGCTTTTCCTCTATAATAGGGTTGCAGTTCATTCCATAACGGCGATTTCTGCCAGTGATCACCCCAGATACTGACAGGCAAACCATGCCTGATAAGCTTTAATAAAAATTTGTCCCGGTTTTCATGCCGCATCCATGTACCGATAAAAGCTACAGAAGAGCGGAATTCTTCACCAATATCATCCGGGTTGCTAAAAGGCTTATGAATAATTTCATCATAAGACATATATACTCTACGCACATTTCCGGCGCCTCTCGATTTGTATTCCTGGATATTTACTTTTCTGAGAACCAGGCAAAGATCATATTCACGTATTGCTTTGAGTAATGAACCAAAACGGCGTCCATCCCTTCCACCTGTTGGGTCATCGTTATTATACAGGATAACCGGCTTTCCCAGGGCTTTTATTATCCGCAGGCATTCAGGCCCCAGTAATTCTCCACTGTTGACCCACACCAGATCAGTTGCAGGTATTTTATCAATAGTTTGCTTCACCCATTTTTGCAACCTGAACTGCAGAAATGTATAACCCGTGCGATAGTGAAGCGGGCCAAGTATTTTTGATTGCATTGCTTCCGCAACGCTGGTATAGGGATTGCAAATAGTGACCGTATGTCCAAGCCGCTGTAACGCTGTAGCGCGATGAAACGAAGTAGAATTAGGCTTGCTTTCACCGAAGTAAATAATATTGAGCATTTCGCGATTATCGTTTGATAAAAAAACCTGAAACTATCCTGGTAAATTGAAAAATAACCCAGTAAAGAAAAACCATCTGGATCCAGCCGCGAATCAGGAATTGTGTAATATAGAGAACATTTTCAAACATGATAAACTGGAAAAGGGCTGTCAGCGACAGCAATCCGCCTAATCCGAAAATCACATTCCGTTTATTCAACACTGATGGCCTGAACCGGAGTGCTAATAAATCCCATAAGAAAAAGACAGGAATGATTAACACAAACAACAGAAGGAGATAGAACCAGCCAAAGGAAGCCATTCCAAATCCTGCGAAGTGGCCGACTCTAAACCCACCTAACGCATTACCTCCCACTCTCTCATACAAAAAATCACCGGAAGAGGATGAGTTCACTTTTTGTTTATCCACTTCGATACCAAATAAATCAATCACCGGTTGCGGAAAAAGTGCCATTGGCCGCTCTATTGCATAAGTAGTGACGGCAGGGTCCACCCCTCCCAGTTTTTCGGATATTTCCAGGCTGGCATCATTAAATTTCAGGTTGCAGAACCGGGCCAGAAATATATTGTCAAGGTATTGCTCATCCCATTCCGCACCCTGGCCCGACATATTTTCTTTGTAATCAGCCAGTTCTTTTTTATTCTGAAATTTTTCAAATGTGAGTTCCAACAGTTCCAGACGATCAACATTA
The DNA here is from genome assembly GCA_965990355.1 of uncultured Chitinophagaceae bacterium. GTDB lineage: Bacteria > Bacteroidota > Bacteroidia > Chitinophagales > Chitinophagaceae > Terrimonas_A. The sequence continues at coordinate 74 of CBHEUU010000894.1, read as the reverse complement.
CTACGTTGCCCTCTTACTATTACCATTGCCACGCCAAGATCTGAAAGAGGACCGGTAACCAGCCAAAAAGATAT
>CBHEUU010000893.1:0-1771 GCA_965990355.1 uncultured Chitinophagaceae bacterium | reverse complement strand
CGGTTTGTTCCGGTAACGTGCTAGATCGCTGAAATTAGGAATGCGCTGCAATGAGAAAACGTATAATCAACAGGAAGAGAGGAATGAAGAATGAAAATGGATTTACGACATAAATAAGGTTCTTGTTTGTATTTTTTGTCTATTCGGCTGAAATTAATTGCTGTTGGTAGTGGTAAGTTTATTTATGGCCTTCAATAACTCTTCTTTTTCTGAAGGGTTCGGTGCGTTCGCTGTTTTCCTGTTCCCTTTTTTATCAAACAACATATAGGTTGGAAATCCGCCGATCTTATACAATCCCATAAATAATTTGGATGCATCACCACTTAAGAAATAATTTTCTCCTGTCAGGTTTCTTTTCTTTATCAGTTCCAGCCAGTCAGCTTCATCAGATTGCAGGCAAAGATTGATAAAAGCCACTTTGCTGGTATCCAATTGCTTTTTTAATCCAGGTAAATAAGTCATTTCCTGTAGGCAGGGAACACACCAGGTGGCATAAATATCTATATAAAGCACCTTGCCGGCGTGTCGCCGGGTTAAATAATCAAAGACCTCAACGGCGGGTAAACGTGATTTATCGCCGGTTCTTGTCAAATAAGTTATTCCTGAAATGGCCTGTTCTGTAAAATCGGATTTTACTGTTTCATTAGCCGCGCGTAACAAATACCGATACGTCAGGGGATCGGAAAAATGTTTTTCAAGCCCTGACAGAGAATCCAGCAAAGATGGGCGTTTAGCGATATGATAGGACAGGAAGTTGAACAGCATATAATCCCTGGAAAGACCTGTGGGTTCATGGAGGATCAGGTTGATCGCTTTGATCGCGGCTTTTTGATAATTACCCTGCCGTAATGATTGAGCGATCGTACTGTCTGTTTTTAATAACGTGTGAACATAGTTACCCAGATGGTAAGGAAACATCATGGATTGAAAGCCGGCTGGGTTATACTGGTCAAACAATGCATCCGCAAACAATCCCGGATGATACAATGGTTTTCCTGTGATGCTGTCTTTTGTAGTCAGGTAATTTGATGCCCAATAGGATACTGTATATTTAATATCCTTAGCGGCCCACTCTTTCACAACAGGATCAAGATCATGCTGGCCAGTATACTTATCTAATAAAGAAAGACATTGGGTATAGCACTCCTTTGCTGAATCCAGCATAGCTTGTTGTGATACAGAAAGATCAAATGTTTTACTTGCACTGGTACTGAAATAATAGTGCCATTGGTTGAGTTGTGTGCTGATGCTCGCATGGTCACCAGTGATTGAAAGCCATTTGAAATCCGGTTGCTCCAGCAAAGCACCATCTATCTGTAAATGCACAGAATCGCCTGGTTGTACATACAGGTTGATAAAACCTTTATTGTATTGAATAGTCATGTTCTGTGCGAATAGCATGTCTTCCGAAGAAGAGAGCCATCCATCCTGATTGAATGCGGAACTTTTTCGCCCTTTAATAAATGGGTTCAGGAAATTAAACACCATTGCTTTTGGCGTTGTGCTGTCGGCATGTAAAAGCGTAGCTGTAATGATCACCGGTTTAGTTTGCAAAGGCTGCGAAAAACTAATGACAAAGCAGTGCCCTGCCATCAGTAAGGCTGATAGTTTCTTTATCATAAAAAAATTATTTTATTCAGGGATTAAGCGTATTGTTTAGCGCCGTTTTAATTGAATCAAGGTGTTGACGGGATATAGGGATTTTCGTATTGTTTTGCAATAAAAGAAAACCTCCGTCTTCTTTCAAAAAACTTTTTACATAGTGCATGTT
>CBHEUU010000892.1:0-1777 GCA_965990355.1 uncultured Chitinophagaceae bacterium | reverse complement strand
CTGCCATTGAAGCTATGCCAATAGGCGCAGGCAAACCGCAAATATTCTTTCATTGTTTTGCCTGCTACTTTTTTATTTTCATCATACCAACGAAAGGCTAATGGATTGTCCGTATCACGGCCTTCATATTTAATTTGTCCAATGCCTTTGAAGTATTCCCGGCTTCCTGTTACCACGTTCATGTTGGGTTCTTTTAATTTTATTATTAATTAAGTTGATTGATTAAAACATTTTTCCATCCGCCATATAATTCATCATACGTGGATGTAAGTTTTGCAGAAGGTTCTGCTTTGTACAACGGTTTGAAATGACGGAAGGCATCTTCAGCGGTCTTATAGATACCTGCTCCCAAACCCGCGCCGAGAGCGGCTCCTGTGCTTCCATCGCCCTGGTATAATTCCACGCTGAGACCGGTGGCATTCACAAATGCCTGGGTGAACACTTCGCTGAGGAACATATTTGTTTTCGATGCCCTGATCACGCTGGGGTTAATGCCATTGCTGCGCATAATATCCAATCCATAGCGGAATGCAAAAGCAATTCCTTCCTGTGAGGCCCTGTATAAATGTGCGGCCGAATGAATATTGAAATTGAGTGAATGGATATGCGCTCCTATGGTCCGGTTATTCAGCATGCGTTCGGCACCATTTCCAAATGGCAGCATGTAAACGCCCTCACTGCCGGGAGCAATCCGGCCTGCGGCTTCATTCATTTCACGGTAATCCAGTTTATCACCGGTAATGTTTTTTATCCAGCGGTTAAGAATACCTGTACCGTTTATATTCAGGAGTACACCCAGTCTTTTTTGCTTGTCGGTATGGTTCACATGCGCAAAGCTGTTTACCCTCGATTCATTATCATAAGTCAGCTGATCACTCACTGCATAAATAACACCACTGGTGCCGGCAGTGGCTGCCACTTCACCGGGGTTCAGTACGTTTAGCGATAATGCATTATTGGGTTGATCGCCCGCTTTGTAAGTAACCGGAATGCCGGGAGTAAGCGATAAAGATTCAGCTACAGCCTTGCTTACCTGGCCATGCACGGTAAATACATCTTTTACTGGAGGAATGAATTGCGTATCCAATCCATAATAACCAAATACATCTTTGGATAATTCATGTTCCTGGAAGTCCCAGAACACCCCTTCAGATAATGCAGATATGCTGGTAGTGATATCACCCGTCAGCTTCATGGCAATGAAATCACCGGGCAGCATGATCTTATCAATTTTATCATACAATGCCGGTTCATTATGTTTTACCCAGGCCAGTTTACTGGCTGTAAAATTTCCGGGAGAGTTAAGCAGGTGTAATAACGCACGCTCTTTGCCGATGGTTTCAAAAGCACGGTTGCCCAGTTCCACTGCACGGCTATCGCACCAGATAATACTGTCGCGCAATACCTCCTGTTCTTTATTCACGCAAACCAGTCCATGCATCTGGTAAGCAATCCCAATAGCACTGATATCTTTTGGATCATATTTCCGTTGGGCATGCAATTTCAAAATAGCAAGCTGCACGTGTTCCCACCACATGCCGGGTGATTGTTCTGCCCAGCCGGGTTGCAGAGACGTAATACCTGACTCAGTTTCGGGGTATTGGGCCGAAGCAAGCTGTTGTTGAGTGGCAGCATCCACTACGGATGCTTTGATGGAAGATGTGCCTATATCAAGGCCTAGCAATAACATAAAAATTGGTCAGTTTTATTTCATTGACCTGCCTGCCTACATTGCGTTTCGGCAGGCGAGCACGATCAATTGCCGAACTTACGGCAT
>CBHEUU010000891.1:0-1782 GCA_965990355.1 uncultured Chitinophagaceae bacterium | reverse complement strand
CAATATGATGAATACAAAAAAGTAGAGGTCATTGATGGTGTATACCGCATCACAGGAAGAAGGATCGCGATGCGCCACCGCTTGCACATCGGCACTATTGTAAGCGATTCAATGCTGAAAGTAAAGTTTTTCAGTGGCGGATATATTGGGGTGATCGAAGAGTATTTTATTTCCCGTTTGGACCCAGGTGATGTGTTTACTCTGGCCGGCCGGAACCTGGAGCTGGTAATGATCAAAGACATGACGGTGCTGGTAAAAAAATCCAACGCCAAAAAATCCACAGTACCCAGTTGGAATGGAGGCCGTATGCCTTTATCCGCCAACCTGGGAAAAAAATTAAGGGAAACATTCAATCTCGCATTTGAAAAGAAAAGTGTGAAAGCAATAGAACTGCAGGCATTGAAGCCACTGTTTGACCGGCAGGAAAAACACTCCCATGTTCCAAAAGCAAATGAACTGTTGATTGAACAAATAGAAACCAAAGACGGATACCATCTTTTTGTATATCCGTTTGAAGGGAGGCTGGTACATGAAGCGATGGCAGCAATACTGGCTTACCGTATCAGCCGCATCCGGCCGATCACGTTTTCTTTTGCGATGAATGATTACGGTTTTGAGCTGCTGAGTGATCAACCGATACCCGTAGATGATACGAATGTGTATGAGCTGTTTTCGCCGGATAATTTATTCAATGACATACAACGAAGCGTTAATGCTACAGAAATGGCCAAGCGGAAATTCAGGGATATTGCAGTCATTGGCGGGTTGATATTCCAGGGTTATCCAGGTGAGTATAAAAAAGCAAGGCATCTTCAGTCATCTGCTTCGCTCTTGTTTAAGGTATTTGCAGAGTATGAACCGGATAATCTTTTATTAAGACAGGCTTACCAGGAGGTATTTGCACAGCAAATGGAGGAAGCCAGGCTAAGGGATATGTTGCAAAGGATACAGGAATCTGATATTGTGATCACCTGGCCGCAGCAGCTTACGCCTTTCTGTTTTCCGATTAAGGTTGATAGTATGCGGGAGGATCTTTCTTCGGAGAAGTTGGAGGATAGGGTGAAGAAGATGCAGTTGCAGTTGGAGAGATAGGAAGTTAAAGGATTACTGCTTTTTGTATTTCCTATATGGACTCCTTTTATGATGATATATAGAAGTTATGATTATTAGCTGTCGAGTTTCATCAACAATAAACACAATAGAATATGGATATTTTTTTAGTGATATTTCCCTGAATTCCTCATGCGTTTTTCGGAAGCGGAAAGGGTCGAAGCAAATTGTAATAATTTTGTTGTTTACTTCTTTTATAAAATTATCTGCTGCAGGAATACTTCACTCTAAATACCATTTTACAGCATCTTTGTACTCTTGAAAACCTACGGGATCATACACTGGGCGATAGCTCATTTACCTCGTTGCTTCTTCAGATTTTCAATTTGCTTATCCGCCTGGGTCATACTGATCACTTTACGGCCATTTTTATAATCGTTGTATCGTTCATCCAACTTACTCTTGAACTCATCAGAATATTCTCAATCATTCTGAATTATCTCCTCTTCAGGAAGAACATAGATGGCTTTCAGTTTTTTATCTTCTGCCTTATCAATAAATTGATGCAACTTTTGTCGAATTGACGAGATTTTCATTATTAAGTCCATGTTTCTACAAATTTAATTTTTTTAGATGATTGCAAGCTAAAAGAGATTTGGAGGGTTATCATAGGAAAAAAAACAATTTTAAAATGTATTTAACCCTGAGTGTGATTTGAAATTTTTATTGTTC
>CBHEUU010000890.1:0-1784 GCA_965990355.1 uncultured Chitinophagaceae bacterium | reverse complement strand
CGCATACGATTTTGCCATCAGTGGTCGAAATCTGGCTGTTTTTCAGAAGAGAAACTATTTGGAAATTATTAGGAATGGTATAATAACTGAATTGTACAGGCTCTTCAGGCCTAATGAAATAATATCCTTCGATATATTTTGCCAGCAGGCTATTTGACGGTTTGAAAAAATGAACTCTCATAGAGTCAGCGAATGAGGTAAAGATATACTAAGATCTGCCAAATGTTTTGTGAATAATTGACCAAGCAATCTTCTCTCTGTTTTTTTCTTTATGTTTACGGCCTTCAAGTAATGCCCCCTGGATTTCAACATATTGACCAGCACCTGCTACAAGGCCTTGCCGGAGGAAGTGAACGATCTTTCCGGGAGTTATATGACCTGTATGCAGGCAGAATTTATACTATGGCTATGGGATATCTGAAATCACCCATGGAAGCGCAGGATGTGGTTCAGGAAATATTTGTTAAAATATGGGAAAAACGGAATGGTCTTACCAGCATTGACAATTTCCCCGCTTACGTGCATGTTATTACCCGGAACCTGCTTATTAACCAGTTGCAAAAGAAAATACCTGTTTTCAGCCAGCATGAACTGACCGAACATGCAATACCTGAAGACCGTCATCAGCCACAGCAGCAACTGGATTATCGTGAGTTAGCTACACTGATTACCAGTGCCGTAGCGCAATTACCCGCCCGCCAGCAACAGGTATACCGCCTCAGCAGGGAGCAAGGACTTAACCACCAGCAAATAGCAAAGGAACTCAACCTTTCTTATGATACGGTAAGGGAGCATATGAGCAAAGCATTGAAAAATATCAGGGACAACCTGCAGAAACAATATGGCGAATTTGGCCTGTTGCTCTGGTTGTTATGGCAGGGGTAAAAAAAAATCTTTGAACACACCCCCACAACATTTCTTTTTTCCTGTCATCTATAATAATGACCCCGGAAAAATTTAAATCATTGCTGGCTGGTTACTACGCCGGTACGCTTTCAGCCAAAGAAAGAGAGGAATTGACCGCTTTGCTGCATGATCCGCAGCATCGCGAACAACTGGAGCAGCTGTTTACCGAAGATCTGGCCGATCCGGCCCTGAACATTACTGCTGATCCAGAATCCCTGGAATTGATGTATCAGCAGATTCAATTGCAGAAACAGATTGCACCCGTTCGTCGAATTTCTTATGGAGTCAGGTGGATAGCCGCAGCTTCTGTTATCCTGCTATTGGCAACAGGAGCGTGGTTTTTATTTTTCCAACCATCTCAGAAACCAGCTATTGCAGATACAAAAAATGTATTGAAAAATGATATAGCAGCCCCGGTTTATACGAAAGCCGTGCTGCTGTTGGCGGACGGTAAAGAGGTGATCCTGGATAGTGCGGCAAATAAGCAACTGACCGTACAGGGAAATACAACGGTTGTAAAACCTGGTGACGGGCAACTGGTTTACCAGGTCAATTCTTCATTGCCGGCTTCTGGTTCACCTCTTTTAAATACGCTGACAATACCGAAAGGCAGCCGTCCGATGCAACTCATATTGACAGATGGAACAAAGATCTGGCTCAATGCTTCCTCTTCTGTTACATATCCTGTAACCTTTACCGGCAACGAACGGAAAGTGCAAATGACGGGTGAGGCTTATTTTGAAGTAGCAAGTTTACCTGGTACAGGTGAGAAGGACAAGATGCCTTTTATTGTACAGAAAGGTGATGTGGCTGTAAACGTATTAGGCACTCATTTTAATGTAAATGCTTATGAAGATGAAGATGCGTTAAAAGTAACC
>CBHEUU010000889.1:0-1787 GCA_965990355.1 uncultured Chitinophagaceae bacterium | reverse complement strand
GTCATTTGTTGAATAACGAGGATTATTTAAAGCATTAATTAAACGTTTGTTTAAGTTTAAACAAGTGTTTAATTTGCGGCCGATTTCAATTACAGTTATTATGTCGGCATACAACGAAAAGCAAGTACAGATTCTGGAGGCGGCAGAAAAGCTCTTTGCTGATAAAGGTTTTGAAGGAACTTCTGTCAGGGATATAGCTGAAGGCGCCGGTGTAAACCTGGCTATGATATCTTACTATTTCGGTTCCAAGGAAAAGTTGATGGAGGCTATGTTCACTTACCGTTCCAGTTCATCCCTGATGCAACTGGAAGAAATGGTGCAGGACAATACCCGTACTCCTATTCAAAAAGTGGAGAAACTGATTGACCGGTATATAGACAAATTGCTGAACCATCAATGTTTTCTCCGGATCATGGTAAGAGAGCAGATGGTGAATAATAATGAGAGTATTGCAGAAAGCCTGCAGGAAGTAAAAAGGCGCAACCAGGCGCTGATCAAAGAACTGATCGCCCAGGGGCAGCGTAACGGCGATTTTAAAAAACATGTAGACGTGCCGCTCCTGATGATCACATTGGTAGGAACGATCACGCATCTACTGACTACTCAACATTTCTACCGGGAAATAAACAATCTCCAATCATTAACGGAAGAAGAATTTCAAAAACATATACGGAAAAAATTAAGCCATCACCTGAAAGCAATATTTAAAGCAACATTGATGTATGAACAATAAATTAATACTCCTGCTGGGACTCCTGCTGGCTTTTTCTCGTCTGCAGGCGCAGGAGAAAAGATCCCTGAACCTGGCGGAGGCGATTGATCTTAGTATTAAGAACAGTCACCAGCTGAAAAACAGCCAGGCCAAAATTGAAGAAGCAACTGCCGCATTGAAGGTAGCGGTAGAAAAAAAGCTGCCCGATGCAAGCATATCCGGCTCTTATTTATGGCTGAATAATCCGAATATCACCATGAAGAATAAATCGGATGATGGTAGTGGATCTGGTGGAACGGAAGAGACACCCAAAGTGAACCAGATCATGTATGGCCTTGCTAATGTATCACTGCCTATTTACCAGGGTGGACGGATAAAGTACGGTATTGAATCTTCCCGCTTACTCGCAGAAGCTGCCAGGCTTGATGCGGATTATGAAAAAGATGAAGTAGTGCAGAATACAGTAGAAGCCTATATCAATTTATATAAGGCCGGTGCTGCAGTGAAACTCGTAAAGGAAAGCCTGGCTCAATCACAACAACGGGTAAAAGAATTTTCAGACCTGGAAAAAAATGGATTACTCGCAAGAAATGATCTGTTGAAAGCAGAATTGCAGGCCTCCAATAAAGAACTTTCACTGGTGGATGCGCAGAATAACCTGCAACTGGCCAATGTGAATATGGACCTGTTGCTGGGTCTGCCTGAACAAACACAACTGGAACTGGATTCTGCATTGGTTGATCAACCGGCTCAATTGCAGCCGCTGGATGCTTATGTGCAATCGGCATTGACCAATCGTAAGGATGTAGCATCGCTCGATCTGCAAAAGAAATCTGCAGAAAGCAGTGTGAAATCTGTAAAAGGAGAAATGTATCCCAGTCTTAATGTTACTGGTGGTTATGTAGCCGCCAATATCCCCAACTTCATGTCTGTGACCAATGCAGTGAATGTAGGTGTGGGTGTTTCATATAATATCGGCTCCCTCTGGAAAACAAAATCAAAAGTGCAGCAAAGCGAAGCAAGGGTAAAACAATTTGTGGCTAATGAAGCTTTGTTGAACGACCAGGTGCGTTTG
>CBHEUU010000888.1:0-1789 GCA_965990355.1 uncultured Chitinophagaceae bacterium | reverse complement strand
GCGGTTGCAATGTGGCCCAGATAGCACAATCGTTGTTTTCGCAAAGCGGGTATAATTTCAACCCGAATGAATTTAACAAGGCATCCGTTTATGAAGGACTGGAAGATGATGCAGGAAAAAACCCATTACCTGAAGCTGTGTCGCTGCTGAAATTTGCGCCAAGAAGAGGAAACCAGGGTCAGCAGGGCAGTTGTGTGGCCTGGAGCAGTGCTTATGCAGCAAGAACAGTGCTGGAAGCAGCATCAACAGGTGTGGATCCTAACCAGATAAAATTCAGCCCATCTTTCATGTATAACCAGATCGGGTTGGATGAGTGCCAGGGTTCTTATATACAAAGGGCCATGGATCAGATGTCGAAACAGGGAGCATTGCCGTTGGACCAGTTTCCGTATAGTGATCAGGATTGCAGCACCAGGCCTAATAGCAGCCAGATACAACAGGCAGGTCAGTATAAAATACATGGCTTTACAAGACTGACGAATGGCGACAATGTTAATTCCATCAATGTACGTGCAGTGAAGGAACACCTGGCCAAAGATGCACCGGTAGTGATCGGAATGATGGTAGGGCAAAGTTTTATGCAGGATATGATGGGAAAGGAATTGTGGCAGCCACAGGGAATGGATGCTTCACAAGTGGGTATGGGCGGTCATGCCATGTGTGTGATAGGTTATAATGACCGCAAATTTGGCGGCGCATTCCAGATCATGAACAGTTGGGGGCCTGAGTGGGGGAAAGACGGAATTGGCTGGGTACGCTATGGCGATTTTAAAAGCTATGTAAAAGAAGCGTATGGTGTAGACCCTCTGCCAAAAAGAGGTAAAGTGGCAAACATACCATTGGAATGTTCCATTGGATTAGTGAACAATGCCGACGGGAAAAATATACAACTGAGATCAATGGGCGCTAATAGTTTTCAAACCGTATCGCCCATACGTCCGGGTATAAGATTCAAAATGTCTATTGAGAATGCAACAGAATGTTATATCTATATTTTCGGGCAGGACGAGAATGGCTCCAGCTATGTATTGTTTCCTTATCTGAAGCCGGGTGAAACCGTTTCCAAACATTCACCTTATTGTGGCATTACCGGTTACAGGTTATTTCCGCGTGATCAGTCAATGGAAGCAGATACAATCGGCACAAAAGATTATATTGCTATCGTTGCCAGCAAAGATGAACTGAACTATAACGAACTGAACAGTGCTATCAGCCGCAGTAGTCAGCCTACTTATGCGGGCAAAGTGAACCAGGCGCTGCAAAGCATATTGATAAAATCAGCATCATTCAACAATACGTCTGACGGGCGTATTTATTTTAAAGTAAATGCCAATGATAATAAGGCAGTAGCAACCATCGTGGCATTTGATAAACAAAAATAAAAAGGTACACATGAAAAAAAGCATCGTAACGCTGTTGCTCGTTGTTTGCGCAGCTGTAACACAGGCGCAGGATCTGTCGAAGTTCTATATGTATAAAACAGAAGAGAATGCTGAAATAGAGATAGCTAAATCAATATAAGAAGCAAAAGTGACAGGCATGCATGTGTTTATCCAGATAGGAGGCAATTGGTGTATCTGGTGTATGCGGTTCAATGATTATGTGAATGCGGACAAATCAATAGATTCATTGGTGAAAGCAAATTATGTAGTATATCATCTTAATTACAGTAAAGAGAATACCAATAGTAAGATATTAGCCAAATACGGATTCCCGCAGCGTTTTGGTTTTCCTGTATTCCTTGTATTGGATGGAAACGGAAAACTGCTGCACACACAAAACTCCGGCT
>CBHEUU010000887.1:0-1799 GCA_965990355.1 uncultured Chitinophagaceae bacterium | reverse complement strand
TATGAAAAAGAACCAACCACATATGAGCTGACAGATGAAACCATCATTCACCGGATATATAAATCCAGAAACCGTTTTTCGCATAAAGGAAGTTTTGGTCATGCGCTGATGATCGCAGGCAGCTATGGAAAGATCGGTGCTGCGGTGTTATCAACAGAAGCCTGCCTGCGCACTGGTGCAGGATTGGTGAGTTGTCATCTTCCACGTTGCGGATACGAGATCATGCAGGCAAAGCTACCCGAAGCAATGGTGAGCACAGATGTGAATCATTCTGTCAATACGCATATTGAAACGGAGCTGGATGCTTACAAAGCTATCGGTATAGGTCCGGGTTTGGGAACTGCTGCAGAAACAAGAACCCTGTTGAAAGAAGTGCTCAGTGTTTATAAAAAACCAGTGGTGCTGGATGCGGATGCACTGAATAGTATCGCGAAAGAACCAGCATTATTATCACAAATACCAGCGGGTTCTGTACTTAGTCCCCATCCCAAAGAATTCCAGCGTTTGTTTGGAGAAACGGCGAATGAATTTGAGCGTTTGCAACTTGCTTCATCAAAAGCAAAAGAATTAAAGATGGTCATTATTTTGAAAGGACATCATACACTGATCGCGTTGCCTGATGGAAAAATGTTTTTCAACTCAACCGGCAATGCAGGCATGGCCACTGGCGGCAGTGGAGATGTGCTTACTGGGATATTGACCAGCTTACTGGCACAGGGATATCAACCTGCAGATGCGGCTGTATTTGGTGTATACCTGCATGGATTGGCCGGCGACCTGGCTGCAAAGGAATTATCCATGGAAGCCATGATCGCCGGCGATATCACACGATACCTGGGAAAAGCTTTTCTTGCAATAGCAGAATAATGATAGACTTACTCCCCGGTTTTCTTTTCCAGTAAAAATTTATAGATCAGCCCTCCCGCAATGGCACCGGCTATGGGCGCTACCCAAAATAGCCACAACTGTGAAAGATATTTTCCTCCCGCGATCACAGCCTGTGAAGTAGAGCGGGCCGGGTTAACAGATGTATTGGTGATCGGAATAGAAATAAGATGGATCAATGTAAGTGCAAGGCCAATGGCAATGCCTGCAAATGCACCATTAGCAAATTTATCAGTAGCTCCAACAATAACGATCAGGAAAAAAGCAGTCAGCACGAACTCAGCAATAAAAGCTGCTTTTAAACCGTAACTATGAGGAGACAGATCCCTGTATCCATTTGCAGCAAACGCGCCTGCTTTCGTATTATCAATAACAGCCGGATTGCTGTTGCTGGAAAGTATAAGATATAAAGCACCAGCTGCTACTAAAGCGCCGGCAAGTTGGGCAATAATATAAGGGAGAAGGTCTTTAGCAGAGAATCTTCCTGCGGCAAACAAACCAAAAGAAACGGCAGGATTAAAATGCCCACCGGATATATGACCAACTGCATAAGCCATGGTCAATACAGTAAGGCCAAATGCAAGTGCTACGCCAAGATAACCAATACCCAGACCAGGAATGCCGGCAGCGAAAAGTGCGCTTCCGCATCCACCAAAAACCAACCAGAATGTTCCAAAGAATTCAGCGGCAAATTTTCTCATAACGATATATTTTCAAGGTTAAAGAATGTGTGTGTAAGAGGTGGATTGCAGGCGGATGATTGTTTAAAGAACTAAAATACATTCTTCTTCAATATAATAAAGAGGATGACCAGATTAGAATATTAATTAATGAAGTATTGGGGATAAGTGATGTAGAAATAATAAAGGGGCTTTACTGCCCCTTATCTATAAATTCGTTATTGATGTATCATT
>CBHEUU010000886.1:0-1803 GCA_965990355.1 uncultured Chitinophagaceae bacterium | reverse complement strand
AGCTTTCCTCGCCAAAGAAATGGGTGTTATCAGGCGTTCTCTCCCAGGCTTCCCTCAGGGATTCTTCGTCTTCGTTTTGTTCCAGCCATTGCAGAAGTTCTGCTATCTCTTCCTGAGTAGCAATACCCTGACGCACACGCTGTGACAAATAATCTGCCCTTTCTTTACCTGGGTTCATACGGCAATCGTATAAAATGAATAAGCTGTTCGCCAGGTTTAGACACCACGGTTTTGAAAAAGGGGGTGGGCAAATAAAATTTTTCTGAAAATAATTTACAGGGAGAACGACAGCAGCAGGCCGATGATCAGCATAATCCTGCCATGCACAAATTTGCGGATGGTAGCAATAGCTACCTGGAGATAAGATTTTACAGTTTCCCTGGAAATATTCAGTTCGCGGGCGATCTCATCATATTTCAGCCGCTGGTAACGGCTCATGATAAACACTTTTTTTTGCTGGGGCGAAAGCTGATTGACGGCCTGCTCTATCAGTTCGAACTGTTCTTCGCGCCCTAATTCTTCCGGTGGAATATCAGGGTATTGATTTTGTTCCCATGCTTTATGCCGGAGCTTTTTCCGCAGGCTATCGCGGCGGGCATTCAATGCATGGTTCTTTGATACGGTGTAAAGCCAGGTCTTAAAATGTTTTATCTCAGTAAGCTCAGCGCGGTTATGCCATACTTTCATGAAAACATCCTGCACTACTTCTTCAGCCATTTCTCTTGAAGAAGTAAGATCGTAGATATAAGCACCCAGTTTGTGATGATAACGGTGAAAAAGTTCTGCAAAAGCCTGTTCATGGCCTTCAGCTACCTGTCGCAACAGGCTGGTTTCATTATGGAATGAGGGCAATAGCAAGCAGCAAGTTTGACCGAAAGTGAATGCAAAATAGGTTTTTTTGAGAATTTTCAAGTCAGGGCTTTAAATCTAAACTTCCCTGCAATCTTATATCCTCAGAAGAACTCCCTATACCAAGCTCAAATTTACCCGGTTGCGCCACCCATTCCAGCTTGCTGTTATAAAATGAAAGATTTTCTTTATTAATATTAAATGTAATTCTCTTCGACTCTCCCGGTTTAAGAAAAACCTTTTGAAAACCTTTCAATTCCTTTACCGGCCTTACCGGTTGTGCCACCACATCCCTTATGTACAATTGAACAACTTCCTCCCCGCTGAATTTCCCCAAATTTGTAATGGTAACAGCAACTTCAGTAGACTCCTCCGCCGTGATCTGATTTTTTGTAATAACGAGATCCTTATATCCAAAAAATGTATAACTCAACCCATGGCCAAAAGCATACTGAGGGCTCCTTGGCAAATCAATATACCCCGAACGGAACGATGCATTTTTATCATCACTCGCCGGCCTTCCGGTATTCAGGTAATTATAGTAAATAGGTATTTGCCCTTCTGAGCGCGGAAATGTCATAGGCAGCTTACCTGAAGGATTATATTTTCCAAACAATACATCTGCAATTGAATTACCCGCCTGGCTTCCCAACCACCAGGTACAAAGTATCGAAGGTATATGCTCTGCAGTCCAGTTAAATACCACAGGACGTCCAACCATTAAAACCACCACCACTGGTTTCCCGGTTGAATGAACAGCTTTAATAAGATCTTCCTGAACACCCGGAAGATGAATGTTGGACCTGCTGCTTGCTTCGCCATTCATTCCGAAAGTTTCTCCAACAGCAATAATTACGAGGTCAGCTGCTTTTGCCACTTTTATTGCTTCGGCAAAACCTGCTTTTGACGAATCATTGGACTCGCACCCTTTTGCATAATTGATCTTAACAAAGC
>CBHEUU010000885.1:0-1819 GCA_965990355.1 uncultured Chitinophagaceae bacterium | reverse complement strand
TTGGATTGCGCTGCATCAGCATTATTTTTTACAGTGATAGACCTGAGCGAGCCATTAATAAACACGCTCCACTTGGGAGTGATCTTGGTGTTGAAATTAAAGTTCAGGCTGGATTGAAATTCCTTCCCGATATTCAGGCTGGTTGTTTGAGTAACCCCTGTTTGCGGATCAAAAGATGAGTATTGCAGGATTTTATTGTTGCTATAGCTTCCTTCAATGTTTATGGCGGCAAACGTATTTCCCTTGCTGAACCGGACCTGGCTTGAAAGAACATGAGTGGTTTGGGGGCCAAGATCAGGGTTACCAAATGAAATGTTCAGCGAGTCGTTGTCGTAAACAAATGGGTTAAGGTCCCAGATATAAGGCCGTTGCAATCTTTTTGTATAAGTGAATACCAGGGTTGTTATTGTACTCACCCGGTTTGTGAATTGAACATTGGGAAGTATAGTGAAATAGTTGTTCTTCACCTGTGTTTTGGAAGTGATGAAATCGCCTTTTACATTCGTGAATTCAACGCGGCCGCCGATACGGAAACTCGATTTCTTTATTTTTAAACTATACATGCTGTAAAGGCCGATTACATCCTGCGAGTATTTGAAATAATCCGTATTGTCTGTATTCAGTTTATAATCCTCCGGTTCACTGTATTTGATAAAACTCTGAAAATCGGAACTTGCCCGGCGCAGGATTGCTTTTAATCCTCCTTCAAACTTACTGTTCTTGTCTATCGGAATAATGTTATCAGCCTGGATGGTATATTGGTTATTGATAGCATGGCTGTTATTGACCAGGTAGCGGTCTGTACCGGGATTGTCCTGGAAACTATTGAGTTTTGAATCACTTTTACCAAACTCACCTAGGAACCGCAGGCTGAATTCCCGGTCTTTATTGTTTTTAAAACGTTTTATATAATCGCTTCCCACATTCACTCCGGGATTATTGCTTTTATTGTCGAGCTTATAATAACTCACCGTGGAAGGAGAAGAAAGAAAATCAGTGGTTATAGTCTGGTCTGTTTTTGTCCTGTTTGACCAGCTGTCAATATTCGTGTATAAACTGACCGTGTTGAGCGTATCTATTTCCCAGCTCAGCTCTGCATTGCCAAAACTCCAGTTTGAGTTGGAGCGTTGATCTCCTTCCAGTGTCCTTTTTGCATAAAAATCCTGGATGGTAGGGGTGGTAGTGTTAATATTATACAGCGATTGAGGGCTGGTAAAACCAGAATTGAAGAAAACGCTCAGGCCAACAGATCCAACTTTTGCATTCCCATTAACGGAAAAATTATTCAGCTTATCACTGGTCCTGGAGAAAGAAGAAAGCGTGCCATTGTACCCAATGATTTTTTTCTTGGTGATAATATTGATCAATCCGCCAATTCCTTCTCCATCGTATTTGGCGGAAGGCGTGGTTATCACTTCTACTTTTGAAATAAGCACTCCCGGAAATCCTCTTAATGCTTCTTTAATATTCCTGGCAAACATGGAAGTTTCCCTTCCATTGAGCAGCACTTTGAAATTTGATTTTCCATTTATTTTTATGTTATCCTCTCCATCTACTGTTACAAAAGGAGTTTTCCGCAAGATGTCCATCGCAGTTTCTGTTTTGCTGGAAGGGTCATCTGCTACATTGAAAATAATTTTGTCATCGGATTGCTCTATCAACGGTTTTTGTGCGCTTACCACTACTTCTTTAAGAACGCCTGTTGCCCGAGCCAACTGTACAGGATCAACCTGCATATCCGCAGCTTGGGAAGAAACTGTAATAGTGATTTGTTTTTCGGTAAAACCGGTATGAGAAAAGGAAATAGTGTAAGTTCCTG
>CBHEUU010000884.1:0-1819 GCA_965990355.1 uncultured Chitinophagaceae bacterium | reverse complement strand
CGGTTGGGTAGAGATAACAGGTAAAAACGAACTGGAAGGGAAAAAGATCATCGTAAAAAACCCTTATCCTGTGATGGCCAAACTGAAGAATACCCATGAGGAATAGGCTACAAAACCGCTGGCTAACAAACAAATTTTTTTTACCCCAAGGCCTCCTACATTTGCTGCCCTAATTTTGCGATATGGAGATCAAATACCTGCAGCATATATCTGCTACCCTTAACCTTGGCATTAAGCCCGTGATGAACATCGTGGAGCTGCATTTTGGCGGTTCCACTATCCCTTTCATTGCCCGTTACCGTAAGGAAGCGACCGGTAACCTCGATGAAGTGGTGATCACCAATGTGATCGAACAGATCAAATATTTTAATGAACTGGAAAAAAGAAAAGAGACCGTCATCAAGACTATTGAGGATGCCGGTAAGCTGACGCCTGAATTGAAGAAACGGATCGAAGACACCGTGAACGCTACAGAACTGGAAGACATTTATCTTCCGTATAAACCCAAGCGTAAAACAAAAGCTTCCGTGGCGATTGAAAAAGGGCTGGAGCCGCTGGCCAAACTCCTGTTTGACCAGGAAAATATTAACGTGGAAGAAGAAGCTGCGAAATATATCAATGAACAGGTGAAAGATAAAGAAGAAGCGTTGCAGGGGGCCAGGGATATCATGGCCGAGTGGGTATCTGAACATGAGCAGGCGCGTAATATTGTCCGTAAGTTGTTTACTGAAGATGCTGTGTTCTCTTCCCGCGTGCTTACTTCCAAAAAAGAAGAAGCCGATGCACAGAAATACCGCGACTATTTTGATTTCAAAGAACCGTTGGCCGATAGCCCTTCACATCGTATCATGGCCATACGCCGGGGTGAAAAAGAAGGTTTCCTGATCATGAACATAGATGTGGACAAGGAAACAGCCAATGAAGCACTGAAGAGAGCTTTTCTGAAAACATCAGGACCGGTAGCCCAACAGGTGAGCCTGGCTATTGAAGATTCCTTCAGCCGTCTGCTGAAACCTTCTATTGAAACGGAGTTCCGCATGAGCAGCAAGACCAAAGCGGATGAAGAAGCCATACGCGTTTTTGCTGAAAACCTGCGCCAGCTTTTACTGGCATCTCCATTAGGTCATAAAAGAGTGCTGGCGCTTGATCCGGGTTTCCGTACCGGTTGCAAACTGGTTTGCCTGGATGAGCATGGCAATCTCTTATACAATACAGCTATTTATCCCCATGCACCGCAGAATGACTGGCAAGGCGCAACGCAGACCATAAAAGAACTGGTGGCAAAATATGATATACAGGCGATCGGTTATGGTAATGGTACTGCAAGCAAAGAAACGGAGCAACTGGCCAGGGGAATTGATTTCGGAAGACCGGTTTCTGTGTTCATGGTAAATGAAAGCGGCGCATCTATTTATTCTGCGAGTGAGGTAGCAAGGGAAGAATTCCCTGATCACGATGTAACAGTAAGAGGCGCTATCAGTATTGGCCGCCGCTTGCTGGACCCATTAAGTGAACTGGTAAAGATCGATGCCAAAAGCATTGGTGTTGGCCAGTACCAGCATGATGTGAATCAGAACCGCTTGAAAGAAGCATTGGACCAGGTAGTGGAAAGTTGCGTGAACTTTGTGGGAGTGGACCTGAACACAGCAAGCAAACACCTGCTGATGTATGTGTCTGGCTTAAGCGCTACTGTAGCAAAAAATATTGTTGAATACAGAACAAAGAATGGAGGATTTAAAAACCGTGAAGAGCTGAAGAAAGTAGCCATGCTTGGACCGAAAGCATTTGAGCAATGCGCAGGGTTCCTTCGTGTGCCGGG
>CBHEUU010000883.1:0-1821 GCA_965990355.1 uncultured Chitinophagaceae bacterium | reverse complement strand
CAGCTTATGTGAATAACACCCTGCAATATCTCAATACTTATTACAACAGCGATCCTCACGAAGAACATAACTGGAAACTACAGTTCAATCAGTATCATTTTGCAAATGATACTGAAGTAACAGACCTGATCAATAAATTAATACGTGTGTGCAGCGGTGCCGAAAGAGGCAAGAATATTTTTGCAGATCTCAACCTGAAAGAATTATTGATCCGCCTGGTGCAAAGCCAGCACCTGCAACAGGTTGCTGTAGAAAGCACTGACAATACCAATCAAAGCAGGCTTCATTTTGTTTTGCATTATATACATCAGCATCTCACAGAAAAAATAGCCGTTGATGCATTGAGCAGGAAAGCTTACCTGAGCCGCAATATGTTCTTCAAATGGTTTAAAGAACAATTTGGTGTAACTCCATTGGATTATATCAACCGCGAGAGGATCAAGCTGGCCAAACAATTGCTGGCAGACAAACGCAACAATGTAAGCTCTGTAAGCCTTCAATGCGGCTTTACTGATGTAAACTATTTT
The DNA here is from genome assembly GCA_965990355.1 of uncultured Chitinophagaceae bacterium. Classification (GTDB taxonomy): domain Bacteria; phylum Bacteroidota; class Bacteroidia; order Chitinophagales; family Chitinophagaceae; genus Terrimonas_A. The sequence goes on along the minus strand of CBHEUU010000883.1, from coordinate 1,294 downwards.
GTCCGTTTATTTAAAAAGGCAGAAGGAATTACACCCGGCGTTTATCAAACATTACTGTATGCCCAGAATTAATTAACTACTTATAATAGCTCACTAACCTTTGTGTTCTCTTTCTTTTCTCCGTATTCACTGATCAGCTCAGCCACCAGTGCTGTCCATCCTGTTTGATGCGAAGCACCCAGTCCCCTTCCTGTATCTCCATGAAAATATTCATAAAACGCTACAAGATTTTCATTGCCCGGCTGCTTATAAAACCAACCATAATCGCCGTGTAAACGGCGGGACCCATCGGGTGTTTTTTCAAATAAACTGATCACACGTTTGGTAAGGCATTCCGCTACTTTGGTGAGGTTCATTTGCTCTCCTGAACCAACAGGATATTCCACCAGCAGCGAGTCACCATAAAACTCTCCATACTTACGGATGGATTGAATGATCAGGAAATTGATCGGCATCCACACGGGACCCCGCCAGTTGGAATTGCCACCAAACATATCCGATGTTGCATCACCGGGATCATAGCGTATGCTGTAAATATTTCCGTCTACTGTAACGGAATAGGGATTCTTATCATGATATTTTGATAGCGCCCGAATACCTCCATCCGATAAAAAACCGTCTTCATCCAGCAGGCGTTTTAATAAATCCACCAGCTTATCTTTCGGGATCAGCGACATCAATATTTCTCCATCATCACTACGCTCTTCATTGGGCCAGAACTTTGCGTTCTTCTTCCGGTAATTTTCAAACCAGGTGATCCGCTTTTTAAAATCAGTTAAATGATCAAGGGCCTTTTTATTAATGGTGGATACCGCATACAAAGCAGTAATGCCCACTACAGATTGTATCCGCAGGGGTACAGGGTCAGCACCGCTTACGCATAACACATCATAATAAAACCGGTCTTCTTCATTCCATAACCCGTGCAGGTTAAGCGACTCTGCGATCAATACAAAATGTTCGAAGAACTTGGTGGCCGTATCTTCAAATGATACATCATTCATGGCGATCTCAATCGCCATTTCCATCATGTCCAGCGCATAAGTGCCCATCCAGCTGGTGCCATCTGCTTGTTCCAGTTGCACTTCCCCGGGAAAATGGAAGCTGCGGTTGAACACACCGATATTATCCAATCCAAGGAAGCCTCCTTCAAAGATATTGTTGCCATTCACGTCTTTCCGGTTGATCCACCACGTGAAATTGATCAACAGTTTCTGAAATACTTTCTTTAAGAATTTGATATCAGCATGAAGCCCAGGGACTCTGCGTTGCAGATTGTATTAGGTTGGCTCAA
>CBHEUU010000882.1:0-1825 GCA_965990355.1 uncultured Chitinophagaceae bacterium | reverse complement strand
GGATGGAAGAATTGCTGGAAGGCAATCAATGGGTGAAAGATGCGCAATTGTATTTCGATAGCCGTGACGTGTTGCATGTGTCCGTTACAGAACGCGAACCGGTAGCCAGGATCTTCACGGCCAATGGCAAGTCTTTTTACCTGGATGAACATGCGCAGATGATGGGTTTGTCTGACAGGCTGAGTGCCCGCCTTCCGGTATTCACCGGTTTTCCGGATAAGAAAATGCTGACTGCAAAAGACAGCCTGCTGATGAAAGATGTTGTGGTAACTGCCCAATATATAAATAGTAATCCTTTCTGGGCATCGCAGGTGGCGCAGATCAACCTTGATCTTAGTTGTGGTGCTGACTGCCGGGAAATGGAAATGGTGCCACTGATCGGCAATCATGTGGTGAAGCTGGGCAATGGAGAGAACATTGATAAGAAATTCAATCGCCTGTTTATTTTTTACAAACAGGTATTGAGCAAAACCGGCTTTGATAAATACAAAACCATTGATGTGCGCTTCGATGGCCAGGTGGTGGGAGCAAAGAGTGAAAACCCAAGAGTGGATTCTGTGCAGCTGCGTAAAAATGTAGCTAAACTATTGAAGCAGATCAAAGAAATGGAAGAGCTGAGCGAGAAGCAGGCCTTATTACCAACGCCGACCCCTGTACAACCGGTGATGCCGGCGGTAGACAGTTCGAAAAGGAATGAACTGAATGAGGCTGATGCGGCAGATAAAGGAGCGGATAACAACAAGACGGAAAATAAAGACGCTGGTAAAAAAGACGTAAAACCTTCGGCTGCTAAAAAACAACCAAAGGCCGTAATGCAAACAAAAAGGAACAACTAAAAACAACATACAATGAATAACGAACAACCCATTATCGTTGGTCTTGACATTGGGACAACCAAGATTGCGGTGATAGCCGGGCGCAAGAATGAGTTTGGCAAACTGGAGATTCTGGGCTTTGGCAAAGCTAACTCCAATGGCGTGAAGCATGGGCAGGTATTGAATATTGACGAAACCATTAAAGCGATCCGCACGGCACTGGAAAATTGCTTTGCCTCCAATCCTAATCTTGACATCAAGGAAGTATATGTGGGTATTGCTGGCCATCATATCAAAAGCCTTCAAACCCGCGGTGACATCGTTCGCCAGGCAACAGATGAAGAAATTTCACAGCGGGAGATTGATCAGCTGATCAGCGATCAGTACAAAACCTATATTCCTGCCGGCGATCAGATCATTGATGTGATACCGCAGGAATTTACTGTAGATAATTTCCAGAATATTCCTAACCCAATAGGATATGGTGGTGTGAAGATTGGTGCCAACTTCCATATCATTACCGGTGATAAGAATGCGATCAGGAATATCAACCGCAGTGTGGAGAAATCTGGATTGTATACCAAAGACCTGGTATTGCAGCCGCTTGCTTCTTCTTCTGCAGTAATGGGACAGGAAGACCTGGAAGCTGGTGTAGCGATCGTGGACATCGGCGGTGGTACTACTGACCTTGCTGTGTTCTATGAAGGCATTTTAAAGCATACTGCTGTTATTCCTTTTGCCGGTGAGAACATTACTAATGATATCAAAACTGGTTTAGGTGTGTTAAAAACACAGGCAGAGCAGATGAAAGTGCAGTTTGGCAGTGCTCTTGCTAATGAAGCAAAAGCGAATGCCTATATCACTATTCCAGGATTGCGTGGTATGCCTGCGAAAGAGATCAGTGTAAAGAACCTGGCGAATATCATCCAGGCACGTATGAGCGAGATCATGGATTTTGTAACCTATCATTTGAAACAGGTTGGTCTTGATAACAAGGCTCTCAATGGTGG
>CBHEUU010000881.1:0-1831 GCA_965990355.1 uncultured Chitinophagaceae bacterium | reverse complement strand
ATCAGTTGAAACTGCTCTTCGCAGTTTGTTTCTTCGGGGAGCAATTCAGATTCCTGGATATTTACCCACTGCTGGCGTTGCATTCTTTCCCTTACCAGTTTGCGGAGGCAGTTCAACGCATGATTCTTTGCTATTACAAACAACCATGTTTTAAAATTCTCAACCTGTGCCAGGGATTCCCGGTTTGTCCATATTTTCAAGAAAACGTCCTGCACAATTTCTTCAGCCAGTTCACGGGAAGAAGTGAGCTGATAAATATAAATACCGAGCTGATGATGATATTGATAAAAGAGTTCACTTAAGGCTTTTTCATTGCCTTGGGCAACCTGCAGGAGCAGTTCTTTTTCTTTATTTGAATATGAAGCGGGCAAGCAGCAGCAGTTAATCTTACCCGCAATATAGAAAATTAAAATGAAAAAGAATCAATCACAGAATTGTTTACCAGGACTCTTCCAACCTCTTTACCTTAAAATAACTCGGGCTGGTTATCGCTTGATTTCGATTTCACCCATTCCATTTGCACACTCTTACTAAAGTCCAGCAATTTTGTGCCAACAGTTTTCCAACCTGCCAGTTCAGTCACTTTGGTTATTTTAAACTTGGCTTTCCGGACCTGCTCTCCCCTGCCAGTTTGCACTGCAAGCACCGGCTCCAGGTCGGTAGACACTGCTTCCACATAATTGCCATCTCCTTCTTTGATAAAGAAGAATTTGTTTTTCAGTGTAGTGGTTTCAATCTTGAAGCGTTTTACATTGAACTGTAAATTCTTTTTGTCCAGGTAAATAGCTGAAATGATCTTTTCCGGATTAAACTTCTCGATCAGCAGTATATTCTCTGCATCGAGCCTTTGCGTCATTTCCTGGTCGGTGATTTCGTAATAACCATCCCTGTAAACGATCAGTATCTGATCTTCGGCTTCAAAGCTTCCCAGGAAAAGACCTTTCTCTTCTGTGCTTAGCCTTCCGAATTTATCGTCAAACCATAATTTTTTTCCGCTCAACGTAGCCCGTCCTGCTTCCTTGAACTTAACAGACTTGATCGGGTACTTGGTCACCTGGTTGCCCATGCTGTTACGGTTCTTGATTGCCAGCTCTTCAAAATAAAAATCAAAATCCTTAATGCGCGCCGAGCTGCCTGGTGTAAGTGTGATCTTCACTACTTCTGCTTCACCATTGGGGTTTACACTCAGGTAATGCACTTTGCTTTTATCATCACCGCGTGTGAGATCATATTCTTTATCGCGGGTAATGCCGGTCACATTAAAGCGTTTTGCATAGCTCAAGCCGCCTTTCCCGTCTGCATAGATCATATTGTAGGTAGTGCGTTCATCGTTTTTCTGAAACACAGCTACATGCAGAATGTCTTTACCGATGAAAACTTTATCCTGCACTTTCACCACTTTCATGATACCGCGTTTGGCAAAAACGATGATATCATCGAGGTCAGAACAATCAAACAGGTATTCATCTTTTTTCAATCCTGTGCCGATAAACCCTTCTTCACGGTTCACATACAGTTTGGTATTGGCGATAGCTACTTGTTTGGCTTCGATCACTTCAAACTGTTTGATCTCTGTTTTTCGTTCGCGACCCTTGCCATATTTTTTCAGCAGGTTCTCATAATAAGCCACAGCATAATCAACCAGGTTGGCAAGATCATGTTTCACCTGTTTGATATCGGCTTCCAGTCCTTTGATCTGCGCATTCAGTTCATCAATATCCAACCGGTAGATCCGGCGTACAGGTTTTTCTGTAAGCTTAAGAATATCTTCCCGGGTGATCTCTCTTTTCAGTTGTTTTTTGAATGGTACAAAAGCCTTGTCAATCGCATC
>CBHEUU010000880.1:0-1835 GCA_965990355.1 uncultured Chitinophagaceae bacterium | reverse complement strand
TGCCTTTCCATTCTATAAATGGATTCAACCCGAGTATCCACACAGGCAGTGTGCGGCCGAATTGTTTAAGATTGGGGTCCTGTGCTGGTAGCCCTGAAACCCTGTCGACGATCACGTGTCCCTGATCGTCGCGGAGATAGTCGTTTGCTAATAATACGAATGCCGGCTGACCGATCATTGCGTAGTTGGCAGCACTGCTGAATCCGTCAGCGATCCTGATCCGGTCAAGGTTATCAAAGATCTTATTTACCTTACTGGTATTATAAGATGCATTTGCCTTAATGTTGATTGAACCATCCTGGAATTTAATAAGCGGTGTCAGTTTAAGGTCAAGTTCCACACCCCGGTTGGTAAAGGATGCTGCATTTACATTTGAACTGGTATAACCTGTAGCATCAGATACCAGAATCGGAATAATCTGATCTGTATTATTCTGCTGGTAATAGGCCATTTCCAGGTTTAATCTGTTTTTAAAAAATCCTATTTCAAACCCTACTTCTTTACTGGTAGTAAACTCTGGCTTCAGATTGGGGTCAAATGCGGCATCATCTGCTGAGAACCCCGGTATGGAGCCAAAAGGGAAACCGCCTATTTGTGAATAAGTAGCATCAAGTGAATAAGGATCAAGATCTGTATTACCGATTTTTTGCCAGCTGGCTCTCAGTTTCAGATAAGAAATCGTAGCACTGTTCTTAATTGCCCGCAATACATCGCTTAATACAAGAGAGCCGCTTACGCCAGGATAAAAATAAGAGTTGTTGTTTTTTGCTAACACGGAGGTCCAGTCATTCCTTCCGGAGAATTCCACATTTGCCCAGCCTTTATAACTAACACCTACGGTTCCATATATACCAAAAAGACGGCTGCGGCGGATTTCATTTGAACCACTCAACTCACCAGTCCGATTGGATACATTGAAAACTTCCGGAACTACCAGGTTACCTGCACCTACACTGTTTGAGCGATAGTCACTATGACGGAAGTATTGGCCCGCAATTACATTAATCCTGAAATTATCAAAGGAATGGTGAAAATTGGCAATAAACTCGGAAGACAACCGGCTGTTACGTCTCGTCATTTCATGCGCAAAGCCCGGTACTACAGAAAAACTTCTGAGGTTCTGTGAGTACAGGGAAGGTGTTTCGCCTTTGGATATACCTGTAACGTTTAAAGAATTCATTGAAAGGGCTGCCCTGTAAGTCAATGTCAGCCAACTGGTAGCTTTAAGGCTAAGATCAAGATTGGCCAGAACATCATCACTCTTTCCTTTTTGCCTCCAGTTATCTATTGCAAAGTAAGGGTTCAATCCATAATCATTAAAATAGCCATCAATATCAGCAAATTTATTATTCTCAAAATCTTTATAAGAAAGAAGAGGTATCTGCCCGGGCGTATTGTAAATAAGATTCAGCAGACCATCATTCAGGCCAGTTCCAAGTGAAGCATGATAAGCACCCATGGGAGCCTGATCGAAAATGTCATAATTCTGCTGGATATAATTCAGATTAATGGTTGTTCTGAATTTCCCATACTCTTTCGATGTATTAAGGCGAATGCCCGTCCGGCGATTTTTATCCCCTGGAACAATGCCTGTAATAGAAGCATCCTGTAAGCTCATATAGAAATCTTTGGTGCCGAACGACAGGTTTGTTTGATTGGTAATTCCTGTATTAAAGAATTTTTTCTTTTCATTGGGTAGCGGACTGTATCTTACCTCCTGAACAGAGCCATCTTCCAATTCATGACCTATCTGCCTCATTGAACCATCAAATGCATCACCATATTGCTGGTTTTCATAAGAACGCCAGTTATCTTTCATCCTGTCTAAATAATTT
>CBHEUU010000879.1:0-1845 GCA_965990355.1 uncultured Chitinophagaceae bacterium | reverse complement strand
CATGAACAGATAATTGAGTGCTGCATTCATATCCAAAGTCCCACATTCATGCATATAAGAATGTAATGTTCTTAAATCAGCAGGGGCTGAGTCTCCAATCCCTCTGTAATCGTATAGCAGGATATTGTACCCGTTTTGCACAAGGAAGCGGCTGAAGTTGATATAAAATTCTTTCTTTACCCCCGTTGCTGAACTGAGTATGATCGTGCCGGCGCTTTCACCAACCGGCCTTGCATACAGGGCGCTTAATGCATAGCCGTCTGCTGCTATAATAGTTATATTTTGCATGTGCTTTTAGACTGATGGGATTTAAGCTATTTAACAGGCGTGATTTGCACCTGTATACACCGCCATTTATTGTTTTCCTTTTTATAAGTGTCTGTATAAATGGTATGTTGAGTAACAGTTTTGCCATCAATTAGCCTAACTGCAGTGGTCTTTGATCTTACCAGGGCTATATCTCCAAATATCCGGATACATTCATCCTCATACGTAAAGGAAATACAGCCGCTTTTTGTGTAGTCCGTCGCCCAGTTTTTTAAATAGTCTTCCCGGGCAACAATACTCCCATCTCCCTCAATGCATACAAAATCGTCATGAATAATTTGATCATGTGATTTAACGTCCTGCGTTATAAAGTTTTTAATAAACCGGGCGTTCAGAGCGCTGAGTTGCACGCTGTCGTTCGGGATCTTATTCAGGCAATTGCTGAATAAAAGAAATAAACTTGTTAGAAGAATCATTTTAGAAGAAATTGAAAAATAAAACTAGCGCACACACAATCAAGTCACTTTCAAAATCTTGCTCTTTTTCGAAAACAGTGTGTACAATAACAGTTCCTGGCTAAATTTGTATCAGAATAATCAACACACCCATGCAACGAAAGCAGCCTGCAATAAATGCCCTGGAGGTGGAAAAGATCATCTCAAAGGAGCTTTTCGTTTCTGATTTTTACCAGATAAAACATTTGGGATACGACCTGACTGCAGACAAACAAGCCACAACCGGCTTCAATGACTGCCTGTGCATGGCATATGTGAAAAGGGGATTTTTTTTGCTGGATTATTTTGTGAAATCGCATGATATGTCTTCCGGATATGTATTACTTGACAAGCCCAATTGTGAATACAAAATAAGACCTTCAGCCGGCGCCTGTACGATATTTAACTTTTCTGACGCTATTTACCAGCAGCATGTACCGGAAATAAATCCCAAACACGCTTTTTTCTTTTCAAACAAAAATCTCCTTTCCGTAATGCTTCAATCAGGCCCGGAAATTGATTACCTGCATCACCAGATTGTGAGCAAACTGCATATCGCCGGAAAACTTGAAATAGACAGTCTGGTCCTTGATTTTTTTAATCAGGTGGCAAGTACGATTACCGACACTTCAATTGAGGAACAAATAAAAACTTTATCCAAAACATACAGATTAACCGCAGTGGAGCTTGCAAAGGATTACATCAATAAAAATTTCACTAAAGACATTTCACTACAGGAGATCTCAATAAACAGTTTTATAAGCCCTTTTCATTTTAGCCGCATATTCAAAAAGACAACTTCATTCTCACCGCATCAATACCTGCAGAATATACGGCTAAAGCATGGGGAATTATTACTGAAGAGCAGTAAGGCGCCGGTTTCCGATATTGCTTATACCTCAGGATTTAGCAGTACTGCCTACTTTGCCACTGCTTTTAAACAAAAGTATAAGATGAGCCCGGTGCAATATCGAAAAGTAAATTAAGGCTGGAAACTATATTCCAGGACCTAGCCTGTAATAAAAGCGTTGTTTTCGATAATGAAATGAGGTCATTTTTTTTATGCAAATAATTATTACCTTTT
>CBHEUU010000878.1:0-1846 GCA_965990355.1 uncultured Chitinophagaceae bacterium | reverse complement strand
TCACTGGTACTACACCCAACCGGTTGTACCTGTGGACAGGCACGGTAAGGGAAAAAGATAGTGGTGACGTACAGGCCAATGTACGCAATGAAGATGTGGATTATGGTAAAGAAGTAAACTGGACAAGCTTTCCCGAGCGGCTGGAAGATCATGGCATTTCCTGGAAAATATACCAGAATGAGATCAGTCTTGAATCAGGCTTTGAAGGAGAAGAAGATGCCTGGCTGGCCAACTTCACCGATAACCCCATTGAATGGTTTTCGCAATACAATGTACGTTTTTCAAAAACACACAGGGTATACATACAAAAGATGCTGGAGCAGTTGCCTTCCGAGATCAATGCGTTGGAAGCAAAAATAAAAGAAGGTGCTCTTGATGTAACAGAGTTGGAGAAAACAACAAAAACCCTCGGCCGTAAAAAGGAATGGCTGGAAAAAATAAAGAAAGAAATACCTGTGTGGACGGAAGAAAATTTTGCAAAACTGTCCCAGCGTGAAAAGAACCTTCATACCAAAGCATTCACCACTAATATCAATGATCCTTTATACCGGCAGCTTGATACCCTGCAGTATGATGATGAAGGTGTGAAGCGTGAAGTGAGACTACCCAAAGGAGATATCCTGCATCAATTCAGAAAAGATGTTCAAAACGGTGAATTGCCTGCTGTATCCTGGATCGTAGCACCGGAAAATTTTTCCGATCACCCTGGCGCTCCCTGGTATGGTGCATGGTATGTTTCTGAAGTAATGGATATTTTAACGCAGGACCCCGAAGTATGGAAGAAAACCATTTTCGTTCTTTGCTATGATGAGAATGATGGATACTTTGATCATGTTCCTCCATTTGTTCCGCATGATCCGAAAACAGCTGGCAGTGGTCTGGCTTCTGCCGGTATTGATACATCTGTAGAGCATGTGACATTGGAGCAGGATCTGAAAGGCCGCAAGCCGGAGCAGGCAAGGGCCAGTTCGATAGGACTTGGCTATCGTGTGCCGCTGGTTATCGCTTCGCCCTGGAGCAGGGGAGGCGTTGTTTGCTCGCAGGTGTTTGATCACACTTCTGTTTTACAATTGCTGGAAAATGTTTTCAGTCATAAAACAGGGAAGAAGATTGAAGAAACAAATATCAGCTCCTGGAGAAGGACTGTATGTGGTGATCTGAGTTCAGTATTTCGTCCTTATAATGGCGAAAAAACAAAACTGCCAACTTTCCTGGAGCAACATGGAGTGATCGAGTCCATCCATAAAGCGCAATTCAAAAAAGATCCCTTTGGCTACAGGCCAATGAACAAAGAAGAGATTGCAAAGATCAATTCGAATGCAGCTTTATCTGTTATGCCAAAACAAGAGAAGGGAACAAGACCTGCCTGTCCCTTGCCTTATCAGTTGTATGCAGAAGCCGGGTTAAGCAAGGATAAAAAATCAGTTGAGATACATTTCAGTGCAAGCAGAGAAATATTCAAAGAAGCTGCTGCCGGCAGCCCGTTTACGGTATACACTGGGGACCGCAATCTGAATTACACGGTGAGTGCTGGTGATAAATTGAAAGATGCCTGGCCGCTCAAGGAAGATGGATATCATTTAAAAGTGCATGGTCCGAATGGTTTTTTCCGGGAATTTGCTGGGGATAAAAATGATCCTGGTATGTCAGTGGAAATTGAATACCTGCCCACCGGAGATGTATCTGTCAACTTTATTAATAATGATGCAGGGAAAACGCATGAAGTAGTGATAAAAGACAATGCATATAAGAATGCCGAACGGAGGATTAAAGCCGGTTCATCAAAATCACAGGTTAGGCTTTCTCTCGCAAAGAGTTTTGGCTGGTATGATTTTACCATCAGCAT
>CBHEUU010000877.1:0-1848 GCA_965990355.1 uncultured Chitinophagaceae bacterium | reverse complement strand
ACCTGATCGGCATGTATCCCTCTATAATGAATCGCTCGACAGGGTGCTGGAATTGATCAGTCTTACCCTGGGAGTAAAAATAAACAAGACCGCCGGCCAGGTGATCATTGAATAATACAGTTCCCGGAAATGAAAAAGTTTTTGCTGCCAGGCTTTATCCTTATTTTTTTATTCAGCGCTGTTGATTCCACTGCGCAAAATCTTTTATTAAAGAGTATATCGCTCGAAGTAAACCGCCAGCGGCTTGATAATGTGCTGGAGATCCTGAGCAATAAGGGCAATTTTTATTTTTCTTACAGTTCCAGTATTGTTAAGAAAGACAGTATCGTCAGCATTAACACAAGTAGTAGAACGCTGAAAGAAATACTGGAATTGCTTTTCGGCTCCAGCTATGAATTCATTGAAAGCGGCAATTATATTATTATCCGCAAAGCACCGATCCGCCTTACGATGGTCACCAACCGGGCGGTGCAGGAGGAGAGGATCTATTCTGTAAGCGGGTTTGTATATGATGAACAAACAGGGCATGCTATTCGTGAAGCAAGTGTGTATGAAAAGAAATTGCTTGCTGCCACGCTTACCAACCAGGACGGTTTTTTCAAACTCAAACTGAAAAGTGGTAAGAAGAGCACGGCCGAGCTTACGCTGAGTAAAGAATTTTATGCAGACACTTCGGTGATCATAGAACCGCGGCATAGCCAGCAATTGACCATTACCATGATGCCGCTGGAAAACGAGGCGGAAAGAACGATCATCAGCCCTGAAGATTACGAAGTGGCGGAAGTGACGGTACCGCAGGAAGTAAAAGAAAAAGATACGGTAGTGGCTGCCCCTGTGGCAGCCATCGCTGATTCTGTGCAGGTGGAAAGAACAAGGATGGGACGCTTCCTGCTTTCTGCAAAACAGAAAATACAAAGTATCAACCTGAATAAGTTTTTTACCACCCGTCCTTACCAGGTCTCATTGGTGCCGGGGCTTGGTTCGCATGGAAAAATGAGCGGGCAGGTAGTCAATAATTTTTCACTGAACGTGATTGGTGGTTATACAGCCGGTACGAATGGTGTTGAGATCGGAGGCCTTTTCAATATTGATAAGAAAGAAGTGAAGTATGCACAATTCTCCGGTTTGTTCAACGTGGTAGGTGGCCAGGTAAAAGGCTTCCAGCTTGCAGGTATTAATAATACTGTATTGGACACGGTGAAAGCCATGCAGGCAGCAGGTATAGGCAACCTTGTTAAAGGAAAATTCAGTGGATTTCAGATAGGTGGTGTATACAATCATGTAACTGATAGTGTAAAAGGCGTGCAGGCCGCAGGTGTGGCCAATTTTGCCAGGAAAAAAGTAAGCGGTGTGCAGATCGCCGGTGTGGCCAATGTGAGCAATAAAGAAACCAGCGGGGCGCAGATCGCCGGTGTGCTTAACTATTCCAAAAGACTGAAAGGGCTCCAGATAGGGTTGATCAATATCGCAGACACTTCGGATGGTTACAGCATCGGTCTTATCAATATTATATTAAAAGGGTATCATAAGCTCAGCTTCTCTTCGCATGAACTGATGGATGTGAACATTGCTTTTAAAACGGGCAATTCAAAATTGTACAGTATTCTCGAAGCAGCCATGCGTGCGAACGAACAGGAAAAAATCCTTTCGTTTGGATATGGGTTGGGGAAAGAAATACCATTAAATAAAAAAAAGTCCTTTACGTTCAATCCTGAACTGCATTCGCAGTATTTGTACCTGGGGTCCTGGGAGTATACCAATGTTCTTAACCGGCTTCATCTTAACCTGAATGTCAAGTTCGGGAAGTTTATATCGCTTTTTGCAGGACCAGCAGTGTCTGTTTATATT
>CBHEUU010000876.1:0-1849 GCA_965990355.1 uncultured Chitinophagaceae bacterium | reverse complement strand
GAGCTACTGTTTTAATTTGTTTTATTATTAATATTGTTGTATAGACTAAATTATAATAAAGAAGCCTTCCTTATCAGGAAGGCTTATTTATTATAATTCATTATAGTTTCAAACCCGGCCATCGGCCATCGCAAAAAAAAAGACCGCCTCACTTGAAAGTGACGCGGTCGTGTTGCAGGAGTTGCAACTGCTTTTAACCGAATAAACCACCTTTTTTCAGAGTTCTGGTGCCTTCACCAATTTTGAACCCGTTATGATAAATTTCAATTTTGTAATCTCCTCTTTGGAAGTCTTCCTGACGGATTGGGAACTGCACTGCTTTACGTGTGCCTTGTTCGTATTCTACAGGAACTTTAGTAGTAAATGCTTTATCACCATCAGTGCGGGTAGTAAGTGTACCTGAACCCAGTGAAGGATCAGAAATTACTTTACCATCGGGAGCTGTTACCATGATGTACATGTCAGCAGGGCCTGATTTAGCGATACGGTTTTCAACATCAAAAGACACTACCAGTTTGTCTACTCTTTTAGCAGTAGTGCTCACTTTTTCTTTACCATTCTTCTTTTCATTGATCGGAGTGATCTGGATGTTGGAAGCGCTGAAAGTAGAACCTACATCAACAGTTTGTGCCAGTGCTTCTTTTTCAGAAGAAGATGTTTGCAGGTTTTGCTCCAGTGTTTGTTTTTCAGTGGTAAGCTGAGTGTTGTTAGCTGTCAGCTCCTGGTTTTCACCAGTCAGCCTTGATACTTCCTGCTCCAGATTAGAGATCTTGTCGTTCAACTCGGAGATCAGTGTACGAGCTCTTGCCAGTTCAGCATCAGAAGCATTCTTTTTGCTGAGGATGCTGCGGATCTCTGCTTTTTTAGAATCGATATCTTTTTGAAGAGCTGTTTTTTCTCCTTGCAGGTTATTGTTAGCACCTGTGATGGAATCGAGGCGCATTTCAGCGTCGTCGTACATCAGCTTCAGCGAATCACGCTGACTCATATAGCTGTCGGATTGTACTTGTGCTACCTGTAATTTTTCACCGGAATTATTTTTATCCCAGAGCAGATAACCCCAGGTGCCGAGCAAAGCGGCAGCAAGAATACCTATTAATAAATTACGACTGCCGCGATTCTGTGGTGGCTGATTTTGCGGCGTAGCAGATGGATAATTCGTGTTTGTCATATAGATGGGTTTTTAAATTTTTAAAATGTTCAAAATTTTAAATGTAGTGTTTATGTTTTTCTAAATGAATAGTAATTTTTCAGAAGGATAAGTGGTTTTTTCTAAGGTTAGCAACGGTGTGTAATCTCTTCGCGCAACACAATTCCGAAAACCGTGCCAGATACTTTTTTACCTGCGGGGAAAACTTCCGGCCAGCTTCCACAGAAAAATGGCTAAAGCCTGTATCTTAGCACCTTATGGCGGTTGAAAAAATCATAGCAGAATGGAAAAAGGGAGTGTTCAAACCTGTCTATTGGCTGGAGGGGGAGGAAGAATATTTTATTGATAAAGTGATGGATTATGCAGAACATCACCTTCTTCCTGAAAGCGAAGCTTCTTTTAACCTGTCGGTATTTTACGGCAGGGATTCCTCCTGGGCGGATATTGTTAATGCCTGCAGGAGATACCCGATGTTTGCAGAGCGGCAGGTGGTTTTGTTAAAAGAAGCACAACAAATGCGTGATGTTGAAAAGCTGGAAGGATATGTAGACAACCCTTTGCCATCAACCGTATTCGTGGTTTCCTTCAAAGACAAGAAAGTAGATGGCCGTACCAAATTTGCCAAAACGCTTAAGGAAAAAGGCGTTTTCATCAGCACAAAAAAAATCTACGACAGTCAGTTGCCTGATTGGACGCAGG
>CBHEUU010000875.1:0-1854 GCA_965990355.1 uncultured Chitinophagaceae bacterium | reverse complement strand
ACGATCCGGTGAAGCAGAATCGGTAGGGTATGCGTTTGGCGGGAATTTTCTGGCAGTTATTTTACTCAGCGGGTTTCTTTTTATAGGGGTGTTGTTATTACAGTTCAAAACGTTCAAGGGGATTATTATAGTATTATCTATTATACCGCTGGGTGTTTTAGGTGGTGTGATCTTTTTATTACTTACCGGCAATCCTATGTCATTGGTTTCAATCATTGGGTTCATTGGGCTATCAGGTATTCAGGTTAAAAACTCCCTGCTGTTGGTTGATTTTACCAATCAACTACGTGCAGAAGGTTATAGTATAGATGAGGCCATTAACAAAGCGGGTGAAACGCGTTTTCTGCCGGTTGTGCTTACTTCCATAACGGCCATATGTGGATTACTTCCGATTGCATTAAATCCTAATCCGCTGATAGCGCCACTAGCTATCGTATTGATTGGCGGCCTGATCAGTTCAACAATACTTTCAAGGATTGTGACTCCTGTGTTGTACAAATTAATTCCGCCGCGTTTGGACAGTGAAGAGTAAGTGACAGTTTAACTAAATAAGAAAACTATTATTCACATAAATTTCGCTCTATATGAAAGAATATATATTGCTCACCGGTGCATCATCCGGAATCGGTTACGAAATGGCGAATCAATTAGCAGCCAAAAAATTAAACCTGATATTGGTCGCCCGTACCGAAACTAAACTCGAGAAAATGCAAGCAGAACTAACCGACAAATATGGTATTCTGGTTGAGTATATCGTTGCAGATCTGTCAGAGGTTGATGCTGCGATAGACCTTTATAAAGCGGTGCAACAAAGAAATTATTTGGTAACTGCTTTGGTAAATAATGCAGGTGTAGGCATCTATGGCAATTTTATTGAAACGTCACTGGATGAAGAACTGAGCATGATTGAATTAAATATTTCCAGTTTGGTAGCACTTACCAAGCTCTTTGCAAAAGATATGGTCAGCCGCAAGTCAGGCAGAATTATGAACGTATCATCATTGCTTGCATTTTTGCCATTTCCATATTATGCCGTTTATTCCGCTACCAAAGCTTTTGTAATGGCATTTAGTGAAACCCTTGCTGCCGAATTGGAAGGCACTGGCGTTATAGTTACCTCTCTTTACCCCGGCACGGTAGATACTGGCTTTACTACAGATAAAATGCAGTCTACAAATAATTATAAAAACAATAAGCCAATGCATCCCAAAGTAGTGGCAGCGCAAGGTGTGAAACATCTTTTACATGGAAAAGGAAAAAAAGTAGTTGGCTTTCAAAACTGGTTCAACTCTAAACTTTCAAGTCTTGTTCCTGACAATATTATGATGAAGATCAAAAAGCATCTCGCAAGTGTTAAATCATGATTAAGTTATAAATAAAAACAACAAACACAATGAAAACAACAAAATTATTTACACTCGTTAGCTTAACGAGTCTGTCATTGCTACTCCCCTCTTGTTATTCACACAAAAAAGTAGTTCAATCAAGTTTACCTTATTCCGAAAAAATCAACTGGCCGGAAGGGTTTAAACCAGCAGAATCTGATTTTTTCATCCACAACGAAATGGACATTAAAGCTTCCCCTCAAGTAGTTTGGGATATTTTCATCAATGCTGCCAAATGGCCAGAATTGAACAAAAAAGCTGAAGGTATTAAGCTGCTAAATTCACCTGATGGTAAGCTAAATTCATCCAGTGTTTTTATCTGGTCTCCGGCAGGTAAATTCACGTCAACTATAAAGGAATTCAAACCTCCTTATAACGTAGCCTGGCTGGGGGAAACCGATAATAAAAAAATTACCATTTATAATGCATGGATGATTATCCCAACCGCAGAAGGCTGCAAGGTTATTTC
>CBHEUU010000874.1:0-1857 GCA_965990355.1 uncultured Chitinophagaceae bacterium | reverse complement strand
ATGGCATTCCTTTTGCCAGGCGGTTCAGGTACACACTTGCGATATTGGGCCTGTCGCTTTCAGCATTGGTTTCTTCATCAATGATGGAAGCAAGCGTAGATACCTGTGCAGGTGTCAGTCCGAGGCTATCGGCGAGTTGTTTGCGTTCCGGCGTCCAGAAAGTAGTCCATGCAGTATGAAATTCACGGAATATGCGGGAAGGGGTAGTGTTCCATTTCAGTGTATAGGTAAAGGGCATGGGGGCCACCATCACTGTATTTGTATCAAGCCCGAATTGCTGCAATGAATCAGGGTTGTTGAGATAATTGATCATCTCCAGGGAATCGCATTCAAATGCACGTCCTATCCTTTCTGCCAGCACTTCCCTGGTCCTTATTTTAGTGATCACAAAATTGACCGGGCTCTGGCTGCCATTCTTCAGCATTCTTACAAGACCGAGCAGGCTCATACCTTTTTTTATTTCATAACGGCCGGGCTTTACATTCTTATAACCCACGATACCGGAAGTGAAATTGAACCAGGTTTTGCCACCAATGATCTTATTGTGTATAAGGCTATCGGTAACATCATTGAAGTTGGCGCCGGTACGGATGTAAAGGTATTTGCGTTCCGGTACCCTTACGTTAGGACCAAGGAACTTCCAGGCGATAAAGACGGCGATCAGGAGAATAACAGCGGCAACAATAGTTATTATCTTCTTTTTCATAGTAACGAACAAATTAAACAAAAAACCCTGTCTTTAGGACAGGGTTTTGAAATATTATAATAACGTAATTACTTCTTTACTGAATCCGGATTAGGAAGTGTTACTGTATTTGAAGGCGTTTGCTGAGCAGGTGCTGTACCAGTGCCGGGAACTGATGCTCCTGTTGCTTTATTAATACTGTCAGGCAAACCATCGCTGCCTCCGGTTTTGATAAAGAAAGCAGAGATCAGGCAAAGCAGGCCGATAACGCCGGCAAAAATCCATGTGCCTTTTTCCAGCACGTCTGTAGTTTGTTTTACGCCCATGAACTGGTTGCTGAAACCGGCGATATTTCCGGCCAGGCCACCACCTTTGGGGTTCTGTACCAATACGATAAGTCCTAATACTACAGAAGCCAGGATAATCAGTATCACAAATAAGATAGTCATGTCACAATTGCTTTAAGTGTTCTATTTTGGCTGCAAAATAAGAGCTTTTGGAGGGATCGAGCAAACTTAATTTTTCATATAACTCCTGGGCTTTTACAGCATTGCCCTGTTTTTCCCATACTTCCGCCATAGCTTCAGTCACCACTTCGCGGTCATTAAGGGAAACCTCGGCCATTTGCTCCACCTTTTTTTCTTCCTGGCGGGTAGCTGTAGTAGGAATTTCAGAAGGCGGCAGTTTTTTAAGTGTTTTCAGCCACTCTGTAAAACTTTTCAACTGATGGCTGAGCTTGTCCTTTGGTTTTTCTTCTTCCTTAAACCGGATTCCCTGTGAAGCAAAATAATCTACCGTGTGATAAGGTTCAAAACTTAATTCCATTTTACTCGCATCAAGCGGTTCTATTTTCAGGGAAGGAAGGGCAGGGGCCCGACCAGATTGTCCTGCCGGAACAATATCTTCCTTATTGACAATTTCAGTGATCTCCTCTGCCACCTGCTCATCTTCTGTATCAGCAGGTCTTTCCTCGATGGTTTCTTCCGGAGGCAATGAAAAGGCAGGCATTGCTGCTGGTCTGTTTAATTGCTCTACTACCATTTCTTCGGTAACGGGTGTTTCCAGTATGGTATCATGTATCTCCTGTTCAGCTATTGGATCGACAGTTCCGTATTCTGTTATACCTGTTTCATTCAACAACTGATCAAATAAAAGCGGGTTGGAAAAATAGA
>CBHEUU010000873.1:0-1864 GCA_965990355.1 uncultured Chitinophagaceae bacterium | reverse complement strand
GCAAGGCCCTGGTAAGTTCTTTCTTCTGAAGCCAGAAAGACCTGTTGTTATTATAAGAAGACCACAATAGTTTTTCAATCTTGTCTTTTCCGGCACTTTCATCCCATTCTTTAAACCAGCGTCCGCTGTATCCTTCATTTTGTTGGAGGGGTGATAAGCGGTAATTTTTCTGCGCTTCAAATAATTTTGTTCTCTTCTGTATTGGTGCAATAACATAGCGGTTAAAAGCTCCCAGGTTATACCTCCAATCACGATCCGGTGCAAAATGCGTGTCCATGAATAAGATCCTTGTAGTGCATTCGCTAACAGTTTTCAGGAATTGGATCGGATCATTCAGATGGTACAATAACCCATAACAAATCGTAATATCAAACTTGCCATAGTTGGTTAGATTCCGTACATCATCCTGTGCAAAATGAAGATTAGGAAGATTCAGATTGGATTTTGCATAATTACATTTTTGGATATTCTCTTCCCTTGCTTCTATGCCGAGTGTATCAAATCCCATTCTGGCCAGTTCTACAGAGAATCCGCCTTCAAGACATCCCAGATCCACTGCTTTCATATTTCTATAATTTTCACGAGCGGGGTCTATAAACAGGCGGGTTGTTTTTTCAATGGAGGTCCACATTGCGCTTTTTGCCAAAAGTGTTTTTTGGGGTAAGGTCATTTGGCCATTGTCAAGCAGAATATTGTGTGCAGTGAAATTCATGAAAAGAATTTTATTAGAAATTTGGCGCAATATACAGCAAAAAGAAGCCAACAATAGCGCCAATTTCTTATCTTGCAGAAAACTCAGGCTATCCAACAAACTCAGACCATAGCATTCTTTCTTGATCAGAATCTCGATCTTCTCAACCATCGAAGATGAGCTATAATGCTCTCCGCTGACGGCGGGGAGTAATACTGCCTGCAACCCTGTTTTTAATTCTCAATTTTCATTTTATTATGCAATCAACTATTGGCCTGCCTGCCACTGTGCAGCATTATCTCGACCTCGAAGAAAAATACGGAGCACACAATTATCATCCGTTGCCGGTGGTACTGGAGCGTGGTGAAGGTGTTTTTGTATGGGATGTGGAAGGCAAACGTTATTATGATTTTCTGAGTGGCTATTCAGCCGTTAACCAGGGGCATTGCCATCCGAAGATCGTAGATGCATTCGTTCGCCAGTCGCGCCGGTTAACACTTACCAGCCGTGCATTCCATAGTGATAAACTCGGTGAGTATGCCGCTTTCATCACCCGTTATTTTGGTTATGATAAAGTGTTGCCGATGAATACCGGTGTGGAAGCCGTAGAAACAGCCATTAAACTTTGCCGTAAATGGGCTTATGAAATAAAAGGCATACCAGATGGCAAAGCTCAGATTGTGGTATGCGATGGCAATTTCCATGGAAGAACTACAGGTGTTATTTCTTTCAGCAATGACCCTTCTTCCAATACACATTTCGGACCTTACCTTCCCGGGTTTATCCGTATTCCCTATAACGATGTGGACGCACTGAAAAAAGTGTTGCAGGAAAATGAACATATTGCAGGATTCCTGGTGGAGCCGATACAGGGTGAAGCCGGCGTGGTAGTGCCGGATGATGGTTATCTTTCTCAAACAAAACAATTGTGTGCTGAAGCCAATGTATTATTCATGGCAGACGAAATACAAACAGGATTGGCGCGCACTGGTAAATTACTTGCCTGCGATCATGAAAATGTAAGACCAGACATTCTTATTCTTGGTAAGGCATTGAGTGGCGGCATGCTGCCTGTGAGTGCTGTGCTGGCTGATGACAATATCATGCTTACGATCAGGCCCGGTGAACATGGTTCCACTTATGGAGGAAACCCGCTTGCCTGCCAAACAGCCA
>CBHEUU010000872.1:0-1870 GCA_965990355.1 uncultured Chitinophagaceae bacterium | reverse complement strand
AGAAACCTTATACAGCATTGATCGCAGGCATTTCCGCTTTTTTTCTTTACCTGTTACTTGCAGTTATCCTCAATGGTCTTGCAGCCGGAGCAGAGGGAGCGTTTAAAGCACTTATAAGCGGGTTCATTGTTAAGATAATCATCTTTGTAAACTTATTCAGGCCAATAAAGGATGCGAAAGAATTGCAAAGAGCAAAAGAGCAACAGTTCTAAGTTGATCCTGAATTTTTATAACTAAAACTTGCCTGCACAGTTGTTGACTGTGCAGGCAATATATTTTCTACCATCCCAGCAACCACGCAAATATCAACGGTGCTACAATCGTAGCATCACTCTCCACGATAAATTTCGGTGTATGGATATCCAGTTTTCCCCAGGTGATCTTTTCATTTGGTACAGCTCCTGAATATGACCCGAAAGAAGTAGTAGAATCACTGATCTGGCAGAAATAACTCCAGAAAGGCACATCATGCCATTCGAGATCCTGGTACATCATAGGCACTACGCAGATCGGGAAATCACCGGCGATACCGCCACCGATCTGGAAAAAACCAACTCCTTTACCTGCTGAATTATTACGGTACCAATCGGCCAGCCATACCATGTATTCTATACCGCTTTTAACTGTACTGGCTTTCAGCTCTCCTTTGATCACATAGCTGGCAAAGATGTTACCTGTTGTACTGTCTTCCCAGCCTGGTACTACGATAGGCAGGTTTTTTTCTGCTGCAGCTACGATCCAGCTGTCTTTTGGATCAATTTCATAATACTGCTGAAGTTCTCCGCTTAATACGGTTTTATATAAGAACTCGTGGGGAAAATAACGTTCTCCTTTTGCTTCTGCGTCTTTCCATTGCTTTACGAGGTGTTTTTGCAGGCGGCGAAAAGCTTCTTCTTCAGGAATACAGGTATCTGTTACACGGTTATAGTGATTTTCAAGCAGGTCCCATTCTTCCTGCGGTGTAAGGTCGCGGTAGTTGGGCACTCTTTTATAGTGTGAATGCGCTACCAGGTTCATTACATCTTCTTCAAGATTGGCTCCGGTACAGCTGATGATATGTATTTTATCCTGGCGGATCATTTCGGCCAGAGATATTCCCAATTCGGCAGTGCTCATGGCACCGGCAAGGGATACAAGCATTTTACCACCTTCCAGCAAATGGGTTTCATAACCTTTGGCGGCGTCCATCAAAGCAGCAGCATTAAAATGCCGGTAATGGTGCTGAATAAAATTTGAAACAGGTCCTTTGTTCATGTTTATACAATTTTAGAGCGCCTTCAGACCCGCCGGCTGGCGGGGACAATGCGGGATGAGCCGCAAAAATACAGGATTGATAAACCAGCCCTGTAAAAAATTTCATTTAGTCATACAAAGAGATGAAATTTTTTACAGGGCTAGCCATCAGGCCAATAAGAAATATACTGATGAAATAAAAATACCCTGTTTAAGTAAACAGGGTATCTAACCGGCATATTATGCGAATGTTAATTGTTTATGCTGCTGGACCTGACTGCCGGTAGGCAGGTTTATTGTTTTGCCTTTGCTGAATGATCAGTCGGATAAGGTAAATTTTGATTAAGGCTATGAACAAAAAACCAATGAACATAAACAACCAGATTATTTTTTAACTTTTTCGCTGCTCAATACTTCACCCATGCTGTTCAGGCGAATGCGGTATTTCTTAGTTTTTTCCTCCAATACCAGTGCATAATTAGTTCCTTCTTCATTGGAGATCTCTCTCACTTCAATTATCACCGGGGATTTGTATTTGGATTCTACTGCGCGGATGATTGTCAGCGGCAGCTGATCATAAAACATGCTGCGTACAGAAGCAACGATCTCAGCTTTTTCATTAAAATACGCTACAGTG
>CBHEUU010000871.1:0-1873 GCA_965990355.1 uncultured Chitinophagaceae bacterium | reverse complement strand
ATAAATATGAGAACTCTCATCACAGATCACTTCATCGCCGGGTTGGGTATGGCATTTAATGGCGATCTGATTGGTCATGGTGCCCGAAGGGCAAAAGATACCGGCTTCCATTCCAAACATGGAAGCTGCAAGGGATTCCAGTTGATTAATGGATGGGTCTTCTCCAAACACGTCATCGCCTACCGGCGCTTTCATCATCGCTTCGAGCATGGCAGGCGTGGGCTTTGTGACGGTATCGGATCTGTAATCAATCAGCATGTAATGAATTTACTTGCAATATAATCAGTTCGCTCCTCAAAATAAACAGTTGGCGAAGCCGGCGTCTTCCGGTAATATTGATTTCATAATTTGGCAATACACATGAAGAATCCCACCATATTTGAATATGCCATCCTGGTTGGTTCCTGTATACTTCTTGCACTGATAGGTCTCTACCTGCTGGCCAATTTCAAAAATCTTTTCCGGAATACGATCCGGAATGAATGGCTCAGGCGGAATGTGGTAGTATGGCTGATCACATTTTGCCTGGTACTGGCCACCACACCAATGAATGGTGAATATTTTTACGCAGTAAGAAAATATGGCTGGCTGGTGGCCCTGTTTGGTGAGATGATCGTGGTTACCTGCAACACGCTGGTCGCTTTCAACCTGTCGTGGCTGGTAGCGGAGCATCCTTTCTTTGACCGGTTAACATTTGCAAAACGGAAGATACTGGTATTGCTGACCCTGACCCTTTCATTTGTAGGAGTAAACCTGCTGGTGAAATATGTATTTACCCATGATAATGAAGAATACTCCGGGTTTTCCATTTTATCAAGCGTCTATATAGGCAGCACTGTCGGGCTGGTATATATACTGGTGAGCTATCTCGACCTGGAACGCAAGCGGAAATTTGATGAAAAGGAACTGGAGTTAAGCCGGATGCGCGAGCTGAAAACAAAAGCAGAACTGGACGCTCTTCATTCAAAAGTAAACCCGCATTTTCTTTACAATGCACTCAATTCAATTGCTGACCTTTCTATTACAGATGGGAAGAAAGCCAGGAAGATGACCGTGGCGCTTGCTGATCTGTTTCGCTACAGCATTAATTACAGCAACAACAATTTCTCCACGGTAAAGGAAGAAGTGGAAATGACGGAAGTGTACCTGCTGATTGAAAAAATCCGCTTTGAAGATCAGTTGACCTACACGATAAAAGTGGAAGATGAAGCATCGCATTATCTTGTTCCACGTTTCGTGTTGCAACCGCTTATGGAGAATGCTGTAAAACACGGATTGAAAGCAACGGGCAGGCTCACGGAAATAAGCCTCGACATACGGATGGAAGAAGCTGTGCTGGTGATCCGCATTTCCGACAATGGACCTTTATTCCCCGATGAATTAAAACCGGGGTACGGGGTAAAAAGTGTGTACGACAAACTCGATCTTCTTTTCCAGGATGATTATGAAATACATTTTGGCAATCATCCCAGGAAAGAAGTAGCTATCTATATTAAAAAACTGATGAAAAATGAACCCGGTATACAGAGCTATCCTGATTGATGATGAACCAGCTGCCCGCAGACTGATGAAGAGCCTGTTGCAGGAGTATGCCGGGCTGGTGCAGGTAGTGGCCGAAGCAGGCACCGGCCAGGAGGCAATCAGCCAGATAGAAGCATTACAGCCCGACCTTATCTTCCTGGACATCCAAATGCCCGACCTGACGGGCTTTGAAGTGATCGAAAGATTGACCCATAAGCCCAATATCATTTTCACCACAGCATATGAGCAGTACGCAATCAAAGCGTTTGAAACGTTTTCCATCGATTATCTTCTGAAGCCGATCAAGGAAGAACGGCTTGAGCAAAGCATGGAGAAATTAAAGCGCTTTGGC
>CBHEUU010000870.1:0-1886 GCA_965990355.1 uncultured Chitinophagaceae bacterium | reverse complement strand
TAACAACCAGCTCACGTTAAAAAACACCCTTTTCACGTTTAAACACATTGGTCTGCTCATTGAAAGAGTTTAGGTTTGAAATATGGAAAATGAAGTTAAAGAACCGGCACCGAAGTATGGATATATTTCTCCGGATGAATATTTGGCGATGGAAAGGGCTTCGGGTATGAAGCACGAGTATTATAATGGTTATGTGGAGGCGATGAGTAGGGCGAGCCTGAGGCATAATCAAATCGCCATGAACCTTTATGGAAATATTTTTGGTTACCTAAAAGATAAGAAATGTAAAATCCTTCCCAACGATATGCGTATCAGCACACCCGGGAGAAAAACTTATATGTATCCTGATGCGACTATTGTTTGCGATGCGCCACAGTTGGAAGATAATACATTTGATACCTTACTGAACCCATCGGCACTTATTGAAATACTCTCACCTTCAACCAGGCAAAATGATTTGGGATATAAGTTCTCTTACTATAAACAAATAATTTCGCTAAAAGAATATATAATAGTTGATTCAGTCAGAAGATCGGTGCAAATAATCCGGAAGCAAGAAACCGGTCTATGGGAAACAGAAAATATACCGGTAGATATAGACTATATTCATATTCAAACCATCAATCTTCATATTTCACTGGACGATATTTACTATCTGACGGGTTTGTAATAATCAAAGAATCTCTAATAATTTAGTATGCCTGAAAGTCCAATGCTCTTTACCTTTGCCTCCAAAATCTTTTCTTTTGAACAACACAATCAATGCGTCCATCATTACTATTGGCGATGAATTACTGATTGGTCAAACCGTTGACACCAACAGCGCTTTTATTGGCCAGGAGTTAAACAAGATCGGTATTTGGGTACGCCGTCGAGTAGCTGTTGGCGATGTATGGAACGATATATGGAAAGCCCTGGATGAAGAA
The DNA here is from genome assembly GCA_965990355.1 of uncultured Chitinophagaceae bacterium. Taxonomy (GTDB): domain Bacteria; phylum Bacteroidota; class Bacteroidia; order Chitinophagales; family Chitinophagaceae; genus Terrimonas_A. The sequence continues at coordinate 960 of CBHEUU010000870.1, read as the reverse complement.
AGCCGGGAATCAAAACTAATTATTATCACTGGCGGCCTTGGCCCAACCGCTGATGATATCACCAAGCCTCTGCTGGCAGAATATTTTGGTGGTAAGCTGGTAGTGGATGAAAAAGTACTGGCACATGTGAAATATTTATTTGAAAAAGTATATCGCCGCCCCGGCCCTATCCTGGAAAGAAATTTAAAACAGGCTGAAGTGCCGGATGTAGCCACGGTGCTGCACAATGCCTTTGGCTCTGCTCCAGGTATGCTGTTTAAAAAGAATAACACTATTTTTATTTCATTGCCCGGCGTGCCGCATGAAATGAAAGGATTGATCACCAACGAAGTGATCCCCTATCTCTTAAAAAATATGGTGCTGCAGGCGATTGTGCATCGCACTGCTTTCACTTTTGGCCAGGGCGAGTCCATGATAGCAGAAAAACTGGTACACTTTGAAGCCAGGCTGCCGTTGCATATCAAACTGGCTTACCTGCCCGGTTATGGCATGGTCAAACTCAGGCTTACTTCAAGGGGTGAGAATAAGGAATCAGTAGAACACGAGCTCATACCCTATTTTGAAGAATTAAAAGGACTCGTAAAAGAATTCCTGGTAGCAGATGAAGACGAGCCGCTGGAAGTGATAATAGGCAAGCTATTGCTTTCCCGCAAACAGACCATGGGCACGGCCGAAAGTTGCACAGGTGGTTATATCGCCCACCTGATCACCAGCATTCCCGGGTCTTCAGATTATTACAAAGGCAGTATCGTCAGCTATGCAAACCAGGTGAAGCAGGACCTGCTGGGCGTGCAACAAAGGACTCTCACCCAATATGGCGCGGTAAGCGAGGAAACTGTAAAAGAAATGGTACGTGGCACACTGCAGCAACTCAAAGTTGATTATGCCGTTGCTACTTCAGGCATTATGGGGCCGGGTGGCGGCACCGAACAAAAACCGGTTGGCACTGTTTGGATTGCC
>CBHEUU010000869.1:0-1889 GCA_965990355.1 uncultured Chitinophagaceae bacterium | reverse complement strand
CTTACAATACCAAAGACTGGTTCACATTCATTTTCCGTATCCACAAAGCAGATACAGTCCGTAAACTCGCCCCCCTGATCCTAGGGATCTGCGTTTATGCCGGCATCATTGCATTCCTGGAACTGGAATACTGGAAGCTTTCTGAAAAAAGCTATGTAAAAAATATTCCGGTGATGCACGGCCTGCTGGGTTTCGCCATTTCCATGCTGTTGGTGTTCCGCACCAATACCGCTTACGACCGCTGGTGGGAAGGACGTAAACTCTGGGGCAGCCTGGTCAACAACAGCCGCAACTTTGCACTTAAGCTGAACGTGATTCTGCCGGCAGAAGAAAAAGCCCAGCGTTCTTTTTTCCGCAAGATCATCCCTGCTTATGCATACGCCCTGCATAACCATTTGCATAAAGAGCAAACCAGGATCGAGCTGTTTGAAGATGATGAACACAAACATATTTTCAATAAAATAGATAAGGAAAAACATGTTCCCAACCAGGTGGCCGGCCTTATATTCCATCATATACAGCAATTGCACAAGGAAGGAAAGATCAGCGGTGAACAACTCATTTTCCTGAATGGAGAGCTGCAATCTTTTACCGAGATCTGCGGTGCCTGCGAGCGGATCAAAAACACACCTATCCCCTTTTCTTATAGCGTGTTCATCAAAAAATTCATCTTTATTTATATTATGACCCTTCCCTTTGGGTATGTGTTTCAGCTTGGGTTTTATGTAATACCTGTTGTTGCCTTTATCTTCTATGTACTGGCCAGCCTTGAGCTGATCGCCGAAGAGATCGAAGACCCGTTTGGTGGTGATGAGAATGATGTGCCTACAGATATGATCGCTCAGAATATCCATAAAAATATCAACGACCTCATTTATATTTAGATCATAAATCACATCATCATGCCAAAACTGCTTACTGCTTTTTTCCTGTTTATTTCTATTCAAGCCATTTCCCAAACCACACTCCCTCCGCTTACTGTTGAAAAGATCATGCGTGATCCCAAATGGATGGGAACCTCACCTTCCGGTGTGCAATGGACGGGAGACGGGCAATATCTTTATTTCAGTTGGAACCCCGACAATGGACTTGCTGATTCTCTCTATTATATTTCCCTGAAGGATAAAAAACCACGCAAAGCATCAGTGGGAGAAACGCAGGACGTACGCAGCACCGGTACTTATGTGTACAACCTGGCCCGCACAGCTTATGTATATGGAAAAGATGGTGATGTTTTTTATACCGATCTGAAAATCGGCAAAACAAAACGCATCACCCAAACAACAGAGATAGAATCTGGCGCACAGTTTTCTTTTAACGACAGTAAAATAGTATACACCCGCAGCATGAATTTGTATGCATGGGATATTGCCGGAGGTGAAACAATGCAACTCACCAATCTCCGTGCAGGTGAACCGACGCCGGCACCTGCGGCTGTTACTCCGCCAGTTGGTGGCGGTGGTGGTCAAAGAAGAGGCGGCCCCCCTACTGCTGGCGGAACAGCTCCCGTTACTCCAAGAGCTGATGTAAATCTCCAGGAAGACTGGCTGAAGAATGACCAGCTTCGCTATTTTGAAGTACTGAAATCAAGAAAAGAAAAAAGGGAAAAAGGAGAAGCTTATACAAAAACACTTCCCAAGCCAAAAGACATAAAAAGCATCCCGATCACAGATAAAGTATTGCAGGGTCTTACGGTGAGCCCTGATGGCCGCTTTGTTTCTTATCGTCTTTTTAAAGCCGCTACAACCGCTAAAAACACGATCGTTCCCAGCTTTGTAACAGAATCCGGTTTTACTACCGACATACCAGGCCGTTCAAAAGTAGGCGCTGCGCAAGGTACCGCTGAGTTCTTTGTGTATGACAGGGACAGGGATACGGTTTGGGCAGTG
>CBHEUU010000868.1:0-1895 GCA_965990355.1 uncultured Chitinophagaceae bacterium | reverse complement strand
ATCCTTGATCCAGTTGTTCAGTGGAATGACAGCGGCAGGATTACCGGAGAAAAGCTTTTCACTGAAAGCGTCTATTTGATACAGGGTCAGTCTCATCAGAATTGATCTTTATCATCTTTATTATAAAATCTCGGGAGGCCAAGTTTATAGCGCACTGCAATAATACGAATAGTAAAGATGAGAAGGATACATATAATCTTGGCCATATCATTATCCAGGCCGGCTTCAAGAAACGCAAAATATAACAGGCCTCCTGTTACACTTGCCAATGCATATATTTCTTTGCGGAAAACCAGTGGCACCGTATTCAATATCACATCTCGGATCACGCCGCCAAAGCAGGCCGTGATAGTGCCAAGTGCAATGCAAACTCCCATGCTCAGGTGGATCTGTATCCCTTGTTCGATACCAATAAAAGTGAATAATCCCAATCCCAATGCATCAAATACAAAAAGCGTCATGTTAAAGCGGCGGATAAAAGAACCGAAGAGCATGCTGGCAATAGCTGCTGTAAAAATAACCGTCGTAGCCGTTGCGTTGCGCAACCATCCCACGGGCAAATCGCCAATCATGATATCGCGCAATGTGCCACCGCCAATAGCTGTAATAAATGAAAGGATCAGCACACCAAAGGGGTCCAGCTTTTTTTCCATAGCGAAAAAAGCGCCTGAAACGGCAAAAGCGAAAGTGCCAAGGATGTCAATGATGTATAGAAAGTTGGTCGGCATCTTTGCTCTACTCTGCCATCATTTCCTTTATCACCGTTTCAATCTCTTCCATATTCGGTTTGCTGAAATAATCTCCGTCGCTGCCATAAGCAGGGCGGTGTGCTTTACCGGTAATGGTGCGCGGCGCCACATCAAGGTGTTTATATCCTTGCTGTTGTTCCATTACATGATTGAACATATACGCTGCAGCTCCACCGGGCACATCTTCATCAATGAATACAATGCGGTTGGTTTTTTTCAGCGATTCGAGAATGCTATGATCAATATCAAACGGCAAAAGGGTTTGCACATCTATTATTTCGCAGGAAATACCATACTTCTCCAGTGAAGCAGCAGCTTCCTGAATGATGCGGAGCACAGAACCATAAGAAACGATAGTGATATCATTGCCTTCGCGGATCACTTCCGGTTTGCCTAATGGCACCGTCATATTAAGAAGGTTGGAAGGAAGTTTTTCTTTTAAGCGATAACCGTTAAGGCATTCAATCACGATACCAGGATCATTGCCCCGCAGCAATGTATTGTACATGCCAACAGCCTGCACCATATTGCGGGGGACGCAAACATACATGCCGCGTAGTGAGTTAATGATCATTCCCATTGGAGAGCCGCTATGCCAGATACCTTCCAGGCGATGACCGCGGGTGCGCACGATCAGCGGGCAGCTTTGCTGACCGTAAGTACGGTAATGGAGGCTCGACACATCATCACTCAAAGGTTGCAAACCATACAGCAGATAATCGAGATACTGGATCTCTGCAATAGGACGAAGCCCGCGCAAGGCAAGACCGATCCCCTGCCCCATGATAGTAAGTTCACGGATGCCGGTATCAAAGATCCTGTCCTCTCCATGTTTTGCCTGGAGACCACTGAAGCCCTGGTTCACGTCTCCGATCTGCCCGAGGTCTTCTCCAAAAGCAACTACTTTTTTATTGTCACTGAAAAGCTGATCAAAGAAACGGTTCAATACTTCATAACCATTGATGACAACAGCATCCGGTGCGAAGACTGGGTTCACTTCAGTTCCGCGCAGAGCGCTTTTCGGGCCTTCATTATAAAGGTGGGAGTTATAAAGATTTTTATTCTCCAGCGATAAGTCTTTGTAATAATCTTTTGTCCAGAAAGCTGCATCATTGTTACCGGCGATATCGATTGCTTCATGCAAAG
>CBHEUU010000867.1:0-1906 GCA_965990355.1 uncultured Chitinophagaceae bacterium | reverse complement strand
TACCCGGTTAATGATCAGATGAAACTTTATCACGAAGAACAATTCGGACCGGTAGTTCCGGTAGTTCCATTTGATGATATCCAGGAGCCTATTCAATACCAGGTGAATGCTTCACATGGAATGCAGGTAAGTATTTTCAGTGAAGATGCTAAGGAAGTGGCAAAGCTCATAGATCCGTTTGTGAATCTTGTAAGCCGTGTGAATATTAACTGCCAGGCGCAGCGCGGACCGGATGTTTTTCCTTTCACCGGAAGAAAAGACAGTGCTGAAGGTACCTTGTCTGTATTTGATGCGCTTCGTTCATTCTCCATCCGTTCCCTGGTGGCAGCGAAAGTTACAGAATCAAACAAAGTATTGTTTAATTCTATTGTGAGGGATCACGATTCAAATTTCCTGAGTACGGATTATATTTTTTGATGAAAGAAAAAAGTAAACAGAAAAGATTAGCATATGCTAATCTTTTCTGTTATGCATAAGCTGCATTAGTGCTTTTACTTCTTTTCCAGTTGGACGATACGTTCTATCTTTCCTCCTTATTCTGCAATATGTGAAAAGATGACAACCGGCGCATAGGCCCCGCTTTCCCAAGGTCCGATCCCTATTAAACTTACCCCGTTTGGAAGAAAGGGCTGAAAGTCACTAGTTACAATATATGAGTATGTTCCACTTGCAATATCCATGACCTTCTCATCTGTACCAGCTTTATAAGCTTCGATAGCATATAAAATGAACGAGGCATCAGGAAAAATGGTATTGGGATTAGGGAATTGTATGTAACTGCTAGCCCTGTCTTTTCTAACGCCGTTGATCCTTTTCTCTTCCATTGGGAAATTGATTTGATCAAAATCATACAGGCTGAATGTAATATCGAGTTCATCCGGCAATGTAGGGTCCAGGATAATAAATCGCACAAGCATACTATCCTGTTCAGGCTTTGCTGTAAAATCGTCAAATAAAATCTCAGATCCTGTATAAAAAAAAGCAGGCAGGTTTATAATTTTTGCCGTTTCGATGGTAATAGTGGTATCAGACAAAATTTTCTTTGTTTCCTGATTAACCAATTTCACTTCATATTCTCCGGAATGCAAAAAGATATTCCGCAATGTAGCAGGTTTTGAAGCCGTCAGGGTGTCTTTTGTTTCACCGTTCACCTGCACCAGTAATGGTGCTGCGTTCCCGGAAAATACAGAAGTGACATTCAGTTGTCCATACCCCACTCCATCAATATCTTCTGCTTTCTTGCAGGAGGTGAATGCCGTCAGTAATATTGCGACGATATAAAAAAACTGTATATTTTTCATTTTAATCTTTTTTTATTTAGCAAGTATTAAAAGCGATAAGAAAAACTGATCGTATAAGTAGTGCCGAACTTGTAGCGGCGCACTACCGTATCATAATCTTTGTTGTAAGAGGTCCCTTTAGGGTCCTTATGTTCGGGTAAAAGGCCTGTTCCCACGCCAGGATATCTTTCCACAGAAGCCCATCCGGGATCGAAGCCAAATGGGTTACCCTCATTAAAACGGTTCTGGTAAAAAAGCTGTTCCTGATTCAGCAGGTTACTGATGTTCAGCTTAAGTTCTCCTCTTTTTTCTTTCATGAATCTATAACTTACCTGCAGGTCCAGCAGGTCAAGTGGGTTTTCATATTCGTCTGTTGCCCTGTCAGGTGAAGCGAATACGATACGCTTTCCATAGCGGTTGTAAGATGCATTTATACCAAAGATGTTTCCGGCATAAAGCAACCCGGCATTGATGATATAAGGCGATTGCCCGGAAAGCGGCCGGTCGCGTTTGGGGTGTACACGGTTCCCTTGTTGGTCCACAGCATCGTCTGGGTAAAAGGACACACTTGCGTCCAGCCATGTCAGATTGCCTGATATATACATGTGGGAAAGGAAAGCAGAAGA
>CBHEUU010000866.1:0-1907 GCA_965990355.1 uncultured Chitinophagaceae bacterium | reverse complement strand
CCAGTTATTCATTTCATTTTTTGTGCTCGTCATCACAGAGTCTGTTTGCCGAACAGCATATGTAATAGGCGTTCCGGTAATAGGCGAAGTCAGGGGAAAACCATACAATGGCCGCGAGTAGGCTTGAATTTCATTTAATAACGTATCATTCCCAAAATTTGAAAACGACTTGCTATGATAAATACCGGCATACAAACCGAATCTCGGATGGTTATCCTTAATCTGGTTACTAAATTTCATATCAGTGATACCCGGAAGAAAAACCCGGGCACCACCATGCCAGTCCGTCAACACGTTTTCTCCAAAAAAATCGAAATTCGTACCTATAAAAATATCCACCCTTTTACTGTCATCCCACGAAGTATACTCCTTGATCAATTTTCCAGCTACCCCGACAGTATTTGTAATAAATAAAGTGTCCTCTATTTGGAAAGTTTCTGATTCACTATCCGTATACGTTGCCTTCAGGCAAATATAAGTGTCATCGCCTGCATAGCTTGCTGTCTTTATTTTAATTGGAATTGAGTTTTTCCCTTTTTTTAAATCCTTTTCAACTATTTGAAAAGTAAATTTCTCTTTGGGATGAGTTGAGCCCTTTCCAGTCTCAATTTTTACTTTAGACAGCGCGTCCTTCGCTACCAGAATTAAATCAAAACTTTCCTCTTTATCATCCGTTTCGCCCTGTGGTTCTTTAATAGTAAGTGAGGGTTTGTCAAACTTCAAGGTTTGAGAATTTGCTTTAAAATTCAGCGCAAATAAGAACGCGAATAGCAGGCAAAGGCTCGCAAGTTGAATTTTCATAATAATTAGTTTGGTTAATGGTGACGAGCCAAATTACACAGCCTTATCCCCTTGCTGACGGGTGTTTTCACCCTATTTTTACTTCCAGATAACCAGTCAACCCTATCTATCTTTCCCTCCTTTTTTGTATGTTGCCGCCCCGGAATGAGCAGACATGAACAACATCAATCTCAAACAACTCGCTAAAGCCCTCAACCTGGCACCATCCACGGTTTCCCGCGCACTGCGCGACAGCCATGAAATAAGCCCGGAAACCAAGGACCGCGTAAAAAAGCTGGCGGCTGAACTCGGCTTCGAGCCCAATCCTTTTGCCAGCAGCCTGCGGCAAAGCAAAAGCAAAACCATTGCGGTGATCGTTCCGGAGATAGAAAACAATTTTTTCTCCCAGGTAATGAATGGCATTGAAAAAATAGCGCAGAGCAAGGGATATCACGTACTCATTTATATTACCCACGAAGATTTTGCCCGGGAAAAAAGCATTTTTCAACTGCTGCGCAATGGAAGAGTGGATGGCATTATCATGTCCATATCCAATGCCACACACAGTTTCGAACATATTGATGAATACGTTCGTGCCGGCGTGCCCATTGTTACCTTCGACCGCGTTTACGAATCGCTGGAAGTTCCTTCCATTACCACTGATGATATCCCTGCCTCCCGAAAAGCCACAGAACATCTGCTGGCTGCCGGCTGCAAAAGGATCGCTTTCTTTTCCCTTGACCAAAGCCTGTCTATCAGCACCAGGCGAAAAGCCGGCTACATAGAAGCATTAAAAAAAAGAGGGCTGGAGGATCAGCAGATCATTCTCGAATGCAGTGGCAATGATGAAAAGAACAGAGAGCTTATCCGTAACCTCCTTCAGAGAAAACAAAGGCCTGATGGCATTATTGCTGTGGCAGAAAAACTGATCATTAATGCCTATGAAGTTTGCCATGAACTGAAAATCCCTATACCAGATAAGATCAAACTGATCAGCTATTCCAACTCTCCTGCTACGGCCCTGTTGGATCCACCTTTATCTACTATTGTTCAACCCTCTCACGCAATGGGACAGGAAGCTGCCAAAGCATTGTTTAAAATGATTGAAAAAAAGATATTGCTGCCCA
>CBHEUU010000865.1:0-1908 GCA_965990355.1 uncultured Chitinophagaceae bacterium | reverse complement strand
TAAGTTTAAGATCACTGAGCCATGCTATATTATCCATAAACTTTTCCTGTGTAACACGCCATGCCGCTGAAACTGCAGGGAAGGCACTATATTTATTGTTCTCACCAAATACACTTGCTCCATCGGACCTTACTGTCACTGTTAACAGGTACTTGTCATCATAACCATAGTTAACCCGCCCCATAAAAGATTGTAATTTTTGCTTTTCCCGGTAACTGCTGACATTCCGGTTTACGGCAAGACCTAATGCTTCATTCCTGGTATCATCATTGGGCAGACCGGTGGCAGAAATATTATTGGTATTGTATTGGGAACTTTGTGCTGCATACACACCTGTGAATTTTAAGGAATGCTTGCTGCCGAAAGTGGTGGAATAGGTCAGAATGCTTTCATGTAAGAGCAAAGTACTATTGCCATTCGTTTTTCCTGCGGCTCCTGAATTCGCATTTAAATCACCTGCGGCAATAATATAGCGTGGATAATAATAATCCGAAAGACTGCTTTGAAGATCGGTGTTAAACGATGCACGGTAAACAAGACCCTTTGTAATTTCCACTTCTCCATACACATTTGCCAGCGTGCGCTTAATGGCTGTCTGGTTCAGCACTTCGGTAAGGCCCAACGGATTTACTACTTCACGGTAACGGTTATTGAATTGTTCTCCAAAAGGCCAGATGGTTCCATCCGGACGATAGGGCTCCAATGTTGGAGGCGCACCCAGTGCAGCGCCCACTACGCTACCAGAAACTACACCAGCGTCAAGGGTCTGGTTGCCGGTTGGTATTCCTTTATTGATGGTATAGCTGCTAAGAATGCTTGTACCTACTTTTACCCTTTTATTAATCCTGTGATCAATGGTGGCCCGTAATGAATAGCGTTTGAAATCAGATTTGATAATGATCCCTTCCTGGTCAAAATAATTGCCCGAAAGAGAAAATTGTGTTTTATCAGATCCCCCGGAAACTGAAAGCTGATGACTTTGAATAGGTGCTTTCTGATAAACAAGGTCTTGCCAATCGGTACCTTTTCCTAATGCAGAAGGATCGGGATATACAACGGTAGGACTATAAATCTGGTTTTCAAGACTGGCAAATTCCGATGCATTCATCACACTCAGTTTCTTTGTTATTTCCTGCACGCCATAATATGTTTCGAAATTCACCTGTGTGGCACCGTTACGTCCGCGTTTGGTGGTAATTAATACAACCCCATTGGCGCCACGTGCACCATAAATAGCAGTAGCCGATGCATCTTTTAATATATCGATCGATTCAATATCATTAGGATTTATGGTAGACAATGGACTGATATCTGTAACACCACCGCTATTCCCTATCTGTACACCATCTACAATGTATAAAGGCTCAGATGTTCCATTCAATGAATTGGTACCCCGGACGCGAACACTGATATTACCTCCGGGTGCTGACGAATTTTGTGTCACTTGCACACCCGCAACCCTTGCTTGTAAACCCTGAGCCAGGTTGCTTACAGCAGTTTGCTTCAGTTCATCGCCTTTGATAGTAGCCACCGATCCGGTTATGGCCGCTTTTCTTTGTGTTCCATAACCAACCACCACTGTTTCGTTCAGTTTTTGCACGTCTTCCTGCAGCTTCACCTGTACCATGCCTGCCTTTACCACCTTCATCTCCTGCGGGAGGTAACCGATGAAGGTGAATTTCAGGATAGCGCCAGCAGAAGCACTGATGCTGAACGCGCCGTTCACATCGGTGGCAACGCCTTTTGAAGTGCCCTGCACCTGGATGCTTACGCCCATCAGCGGTGTTCCGTCGGCCGCGGAGATCACCTTGCCTGTAACGGCCAGGTCCTGCGCCCGGAGGGATAAAGTAGTCATACAAATGATCCCCAAGCAAACCGATAAGCATCGAAAGAGTTGGAATCGTTGAA
>CBHEUU010000864.1:0-1915 GCA_965990355.1 uncultured Chitinophagaceae bacterium | reverse complement strand
ATATCGTTTATCCGGCTCTTGCTGAAAATGATTGACTTTATCGCCATCATTCTTCATATCCGTGCAGACCGTACGCATGACTCCACAGATAATCAGCTGATCGTTTTTTTTAAGGACTTTTTCAAAGTATTGTTGTCTATTATCGGCCTGCTGATGGTGCTGAAGTTTGTGTTTGGATTTGATATCGGCAATCTGCTCACCGGCCTAAGCATCGTGGGTGCGGCTATTGCGTTGGCATTAAGGGAAAGCCTGGAAAATCTTATTGCTTCCTTTATCATTTTCTTCGATAAGCCATTTACAATGGGTGATGTGGTGAAGGTGCATAACTTCACCGGCACAGTAGAAAAGATCGGTTTGCGCAGCACACGTATCCGTACAGATCAAAAGACATTCATTACCGTTCCCAATAAGCAAATGGTAGATAGCATACTGGACAATCTTTCCCTTCGCACACAAAGAAAAGGCGAGATGAGGCTGGACATTGGCCTTTCTGCTTCTTCCGATCAATTGAACCAATTTATAGCCAGCGTACGCAAATTACTGGACCAGCCGGAAATTGAAAGCTCTACTGTGCTGCTCAATGATATCACGCATAATGCCTTTGCAGTGTGGATCGATTATTTTACAGGCCCGGTTACCCAGCAGGAGTTCAATGCCATTAAAGAAAACACCAATTTCGCTGTGTTGAAACTGATGGAAGAAATGAAAATGGAAATCTCCGGAGCTGTTACAGATATTAAGATCGTTGCACCCGAAACAACTATGGTACAGGATTGATCACCTGCCCGAGGTCTTTATCAAACAAACCCGATTTACCATATTCAATCACGCGGCCTAACTCTTTTCCTTTTTTCATTACGATAATGGTAGGAACATTGGTTATCTGCAGTGCTTCTGATAAATTGTCGAGTGTTTTCTTATTCCTGTCCACTCCAATCAATGTGATTTTATCAGAGGGATAACCGGCTGCATCCAGCAGGGAAAAGAACCGGGGAATAACGAAATGCGAATCCTCACACCAGGTGCCCATAAAAACGACCAGCTGCAGGGAGTCTTTGTTCTGTTGCAATGCAGCTACTGCATTTTTGTCCGGAGTAAAGGCTTTCTTATTCTCGGCATACCAGCCAAAAGAAGCTTCCTTTTCCAATGTATTCCGCGAGATAAGGCCTTTGAATATTTTGCCTCCATCATGATCTTTTGATATTTCAAATTGATCCTGCGAATACGCAGTACAGACTGATAGCAGCAATGCAATAAATGCTGCAAAGAAGATTCTTTTCATCCGTAAATATTTATTTCTTTAATGGTCGGATGGAACCTCGCATTAGCATTCCCCCTGTGCGATGAAGAATATATCATGCTCGGTTTCATATTCGTCTGAATAAGTAAAATGTTAATAATGCGGCAGGCTAATCAATGATGCAGAAAAGAATGTTAAAGTTGCAGAGATTAAAAAAAATCATCATTATAAATTGGACCGCAGTTCCAGCAAAAGGGTCTTGATCTTTTCCAGTGACTGGATCATGGCAAATTTATCTTCTGCTTTTTTATTCCTTTTGAGAAAGTCTTTGGCGCCTTCAATGGTGAACTTGCGCCGGCGAAGCAGATCATAGATCAATACGAGATTCTTTATATCTACAGGACGGAAGAAGCGATCGCCTTTTTTGTTCTTGCGTGGTTGCAGGATGTCAAATTCTGTTTCCCAGTAGCGGATCAGTGATTGGTTTTCCCTGAACATGGTAGCCACTTCACCAATGGAATAGTATTGTTTGGTAAAAAGCACTTCATCATCGGGCACCTGTATCAGATCGGCGGTAACAGAATTTTCTTTTAATGATTTGCGGCCACGGGTAGAGCTTATTCTTTTTGGTAAAACGGGAGCAGGTTCCTGCTGTTCTTCTTTAGTTGCTTCCTC
>CBHEUU010000863.1:0-1923 GCA_965990355.1 uncultured Chitinophagaceae bacterium | reverse complement strand
AATGATCGTGCATTTTCTTTGCCTGAACAATGTTCTTGCTCCATTGATCAATGCCCGCAACTCTTCCGGGTGGTGCGCATAATCATCCACAAACACCAGTTTCCTGTTCCGGATGATATATTCAAACCTGCGTTTCACTCCACGGAATGATTCAACCGCGGAACGGATCTTATCGTTTTCAATTCCCAAAGAACTCGCTACAGCTATTGCAGCAATGGCATTCTCCACATTGTGCATGCCGCCCATATTCAGCCGTACATTGTCAATCCGGTTATCTTTCATTACCACATCAAAATCATATCCGCCATTATCCAGCTTTATATTTTCACCATACACGTCTGCATTTTCATTTTGCAGACTGTAGGTATATCTTGTATCGGTTAATCCCCTGGCCAGTTCTTTTCCTCTTTTTAATCCAAATTGCCGGAACAGCAGGCCACCTGGTTTTATTCTTTCACTGAAATCAATAAAAGCCTGTTCCACCGCATCAGCCGTACCATATATATCCAGGTGATCGGCATCCATAGCGGTGATAATGGCCATATCGGGGCTTAATTTCAAAAAGCTTCTATCGTATTCATCGGCTTCTATTACACATACGTTTTTCGGATCACTCCAGAAATTGGTTCCGTAGTTCACAGCAATGCCTCCAAGGAAAGCGTTGCAGCCAAAACCGGTATCTCTCAGCAGATGCGCCACCATGGTAGTGATGGTCGTTTTGCCATGTGTACCCGCGATACAGATATTAAAAGAACTCTCCGAGATCAGTTGAAGCACATCACTCCTCTTCACGATCTTTGTTCCCTTTTCCCGGTAATACAGCAGTTCTTTATTTCCTGCAGGTATGGCCGGGGTGTACACCACGAGATCAGCATTTTCATTCACCAGTGAAAGATTTTCTTCATAGTGAATGGCAATGCCGCTTGCTTCCAGTTCTTTGGTAAGCGGAGTAGGTGTTTTATCATACCCGCTTACTTTTACACCCTTTGACTGAAAGAACCTTGCTAAGGCGCTCATTCCAATTCCACCGATCCCGATAAAATATACTTCACGGATTGATTCAAGTCCCTTAAAGGGAGTATTCATAAGGACAGTATCGGCTATGGTCTTCATTTCGCATTCAGCTTTTTCAAAATCGCCTCTGCAATTATTTTATCGGCATTAGTTATGGCTAAGGCAGCAATGTTCTTTTTTAATTCCGCCTGGCGGTCACTGTCTGCAGCGAGCTCTATGGCCATTGGCACTACTTTATCAAGTGCTTCGCTGTCTTTTACCATCAATGCAGCCTGCTTGTTTACGAGCTGGCGTGCATTCACGGTTTGATGATCTTCCGCGGCATAAGGGTAGGGTACGAATAAAACGGGCTTTTTGACCACACATAATTCCGCTACTGTCATAGCGCCAGCACGGGCCACTACGATATCAGCAGCAGCATAAGCATATTCCATCTGTGTAATAAAATCATTCACCCACACAGAAGATTTACCAGCAACGCTTGCTTCAGCTTTAGCAGCATAAGGTTTGCCGGTTTGCCAGATCAGTTGCAATCCTGCACTCAGCAATTCATCGAGGTGTTTGTCAATTGCTTCATTAATGGATTTCGCTCCCAGGCTTCCACCGATCACCAGCAGTGTTTTCTTTTTTTCATCCAGTGAAAAAAGTTCGCAGCCACCTGCTTTACTGATCGTCGATTGCACGATGCTTGCCCGCACAGGATTTCCGGTAACAATGATCTTTTCTGCCGGAAAGAACTTTTCCATCCCATCTGTGCCGGTAAACACAGTTGTTGCTTTTTTTCCCAGCAGGATATTTGATTTTCCTGCAAACGAATTCGATTCGTGAATGAAACTGGGTATTCCTTTTGATTGCGCAAAGCGCAATACAGGGAAACTGGAATAACCACCCACTCCTATCACTGCATCT
>CBHEUU010000862.1:0-1925 GCA_965990355.1 uncultured Chitinophagaceae bacterium | reverse complement strand
TGCCTTTCCATGGGCAAACGGCCTGGAAACAAGGGCTCGATTTTAGGGTAAATGACCTGCAGCAAATTATTTTCCTTTTTCCGGATCAATTGAAAGCCGCAAATAGCAAACCAGTTCTGCTTGGCTTCAGCCTGGGCGGCCGGGTTGCGCTCAGCCTTTATCAATTGCAGCCGGAAACCATCAGTAAACTGGTGTTGCTGGCACCGGATGGCCTGTTGATGAACCCCTGGTACTGGCTGTCTACCCAAACAATGCTTGGCAACGGCCTATTCCGTGTAACCATGAAATATCCCGGCTGGTTTTTCGGCACCCTGAAAGGTTTGAATAAAATGGGACAGGTAAATGTCAGTGTTTTCAGGTTTGTAAATTCCTATATCGGCAATCCTGAATTGCGCAGGTTATTATATCAGCGATGGACGGTCCTGCGTAAGCTGAAACCGGATCTCCCTTTGATCAGATCATTTATCCGGAAATATAAAACACCTGTTCATCTCCTGTATGGAAAGCATGACCGTATCATCCTACCGGAACGGGGAGAGAAATTCAGAAAGGGAATTGAAGCTTATTGCTCTATAACTATACTGCCGGCCGGACACCAGGTGTTACAGAAAAAATATGTGGAGCAGATAAGAGAAGCGCTCAGGTTGTCATCAATGGATGTCTGATGATCGATGACCGAATAAACACGCAAGCCAGGCCAGTAGTTCCCTTCAATTGTCACCCCGGCCCTGGTTCAATAAGCGTGCTGGTTTAAAGAATGTAAGATCCGGGGTCTCCACTGTTAAGAAAAGTGTTTTCTTATTGAAGAAATTGTTATTTACATATCTTAAAAGTACTGCGGTACAGAGGAGACCCCGGATCTTAGGGAACTACAGTTGCAAGCTAACTAAACCCGGTCCGGGGTGACAATGGAAAGTGGTTTACAGGCATCGGCCATCCAGACAACGAACAACAGCCATTACCCAGACCCAGAACAAAATAGATGCAGATGTTTACATTTGTAATAATCTTGTTCAAATGATCGTGTTAGCTATTCTTATATTTCTATTTGTTTTATATGCAGCATTGATCATTTTTTATTGGCAAAGCTGGAAGGCAATTCCTGTTTTTACACCCGGCCTGCAAGATCCTTCTATCCGTTTGTCCGTTATTATTCCTGCAAGAAATGAAGAAGAAAATATCGCGGCATTATTAGAGGCACTGAAAGGGCAAACTTACCCAAAGGAACTTTTCGAAGTAATTGTGATTGATGATCACTCTACGGACCGGACAGCAGAAATAACAAGGCAGTTCAGTCATGTCAAGCTTTTACAGTTGAAAGAAGATGCTATCAACTCTTACAAAAAAAAGGCAATCGAAGCTGGCATTGCTGCTGCAAAGGGTGAATTCATCATTACCACTGATGCAGATTGTATTCCTCCTCCTGGTTGGCTGGCGATGATAGCGGCATTCAAAAAGGAAACAGGCGCCGTGTTCATTGCTGCACCAGTGGCTTTTCAGTGTAATTCTTCTTTATTACAGATGTTCCAGGCAATGGACTTTATGGTGTTGCAGGGCATAACCGGTGCAGCTGTATACCGCAAACATCTTTCCATGAGCAATGGAGCTAATCTTGCCTACGAACGGAATGTGTTTTATGAAGTGGGGGGCTTTGACGGCATAGATCATATTGCTTCTGGCGACGACATGCTGCTGATGCATAAAATTGCCCGGGCCTACCCTGAAAAAGTGCATTACCTCAAATCATCCAATGCTATTGTTTCCACTGCTCCGATGAAAACATGGAAAGCATTTTTTAATCAACGTATCCGCTGGGCAAGTAAGGCCACGCAGTATAATGACCCGCGTATTCTACCAGTGCTCGCCCTGGTTTATTTATTTAATCTCTCTTGCCTGTTGCTATTGATCGCAGGGGTCTGGCAACC
>CBHEUU010000861.1:0-1956 GCA_965990355.1 uncultured Chitinophagaceae bacterium | reverse complement strand
AACTGAACACCAACAAGCGCAAGGTAAAAATGAAACTCAAAAAAGCACTGGAATCTGCTATCATAGCCTGGGAAAACAAGAGCGAAAAACTGGAAGGAATGGCATTGGTAAAAAACAGTTTATAAAGAGACCTCGTGATTGTGGTACCCGTCCGCCGTGTGCCTACGCTGAAGCTTCGGCGCAAGCGTAAGCTTTAGCGTAGGCGGAGAGCCCTCGTTAACTTCAACAACTTTCGATGGCAAAGCTATGGCTCCTGCCTTGGACGCTTTAGCAGGCCCTGCTCCGTTTCCACAGAGCAGGGCCTTTCTATTAAAGCCGTTTGTCGCCGGAAACTCTCCATACAGCGATAATCCTTATGCCGGGACCAGATAGATTGTAACTTTAGATTATAAGGTTATGGAGCGCTATCCTTTTATATTTTCAGATGAACGGAAATACCGGATCCGCCGCCATCTGGCTTTTTGGATCACCTGGTGGCTGTTCCAGGGCTTTTTGTATTCATTCCTCTTAATTAATGAGGCATATTTCTGGCAAAGGCTGCCCACAGCCTTGCTTGATTCACTGATATTCCTGACCGCACATATGTTTTTGTCTTACTCTCTCATGTACTTTGTTATTCCAAGGTATGTGCTGAAAGAAAAATACAGAGTCGCATTTGCATGGGTAGCCGCACTTTTTCTTATCACCGCAGGCATCTCTACATTTCTTTCTTTGGTTATTATTGCTCCTGTTCATAAATTTTTCGGCGTTCCCGAATACAGGCATGCAGGAGGGGTTGTTGCCACTACTATTTCTATCCACTATTCCTTTATGGCTGGTTTACGCGGGGGTCTCACTATTGGCGGCCTCGCTGCTGCCATCAAGCTGATGAAATCACTTTACCTGAAAGAGCAACGCAACCTGCAATTAAAGAAAGAGAATGTTGAAAGCCAGTTGCAATTATTGAAAGCACAGGTTCATCCCCATTTTCTTTTCAATACGCTCAACAACATCTATTCCTTTACCCAAAATACTTCTCCGCAGGCATCAAAGCTGGTAACGGGCTTATCTGATCTTCTTCGCTTTATCCTGTATGAATGCAATCAGCCATTAGTGCCATTGTCCAAAGAATTAAAAATGATCCGTGATTATATAGAACTGGAAAAAGTGCGCTATGGCAATGAACTGGAATTGCATGTTGACATGCCTGCAGAAACCAATGACCTTTATATTTCGCCGCTTCTTTTATTGCCGCTGATAGAAAACTGCTTTAAGCATGGCACCAGCCAGATACTCGAGCAGCCCTGGATCAGTTTGCAGATTAATTTAAACGGACAGCAAATGCAAATGAAACTGCTGAACGGGAAATCGACACAACCCATCATCTCCAAAAACGGATCAGGTATCGGTATTCACAACGTAGAAAAGCGCCTGGCCCTTTTGTATCCGGGAAAACATGAGCTCACTATTACCAATGAAGAAGATGTATTTATCGTAAATCTTAAAATAGAACTGGAGCAGGTAAACCAACCCGTTTTAAAAACAAATTTTTTACCTCTGACGC
Organism: uncultured Chitinophagaceae bacterium; assembly: GCA_965990355.1. Taxonomy (GTDB): domain Bacteria; phylum Bacteroidota; class Bacteroidia; order Chitinophagales; family Chitinophagaceae; genus Terrimonas_A. Next base: position 413 of record CBHEUU010000861.1, on the reverse strand, counting down.
ATGCCTGAACCAACCACCATACGCTGCCTCGTTGTGGATGATGAACCACCTGCAAGGGAGATCCTCCGCCGTTATATTGAGCAGGTGCCGGGTTTACAACTCGCGGCCGAATGCGGCAATGCTTTACAGGCTTTTGCCCTGCTGCAGCAACAGCAGGTTGATCTTATTTTCCTGGACATTCGAATGCCTCAGTTGAATGGAAATGATTTCCTGAAAACGCTGAAGCTACCTCCCAAAGTGATTTTTACCACTGCCTTTGCCGAATACGCAATAGAGGGATATGAGTTGGACGTAATAGATTATCTGCTTAAACCTATCCAATTCGATCGCTTTTTAAAAGCCGTGAATAAAGCTTATCAGCTTACACAAACAAAAAATGAACAGCCACTTCCTGAAGAAAAGAAAAACGAATC
>CBHEUU010000860.1:0-1970 GCA_965990355.1 uncultured Chitinophagaceae bacterium | reverse complement strand
TGTATTCATCCATCCTTTTGAAGATGGAAATGGCAGGTTGCACCGGTTTCTAATACATGATATACTGGTGCATGATGGAATTGTGCCGCCGGGGTTGATTATACCGGTTTCTGCACATATGCTCAACAATATGAAAGAGTACGACAACATCCTTGAAAAGTATTCAAAGCCTTTAATGCAAAGGGTCAGGTATGACAAACAAGATAATGGAGAAATAAAAGTGATCAATGAAAATGAGGTAGAAGGATATTTCAGGTATCCTGACCTTACCGATCACTGTGTTTATCTTATTAGCACTATCCACGCAACCCTTAGAGAAGATATGCCTGAGGAGCTATTATTTATACAACGATATGATGAAGCAAAAAAGGAACTACAGCGTATTGTTGACATGCCTGACAAATTGATAAGCATGATGCTTATCTTCCTGCATCAGAATAAAGGTATCTTTCCGAAAAGAAGACGTGAGTTTTTTAACAAACTTACTGACGAGGAAATACAAAGAATGGAAAAAGCGTATAGAATTGTGTATGAAATGGATCCGGTTGGCTAAGTTCAGAACGGTCAGAAAAGTTCTTTAGACAACAAATGAGAGTTATCGGACCAGAAAAAATTGTTCACTGCATCCGGCAGAGGGTTATTTAATAATTCTTTTCTTTTCATTCTAATGAATCGTATTAATAAAGTACACACCATTCACCTGTATTCAGTAACGCTACCATAATATGTTCAAAGGCTCTCTTTTACCGCCTTTGGTTCACTATCACTTAAGCGGCTCATGCGGATATTAGCAAATAATAATGTGGCTGATTTTGAATCAGTTAGCAAAGCCGTTGATATTTAATCATAATAACGTTGATTATAATAAACATTTTTATTAAATTCGTTGATTATAACAAACATTATGAATACCCGAGGCACTACTTTATTACCTAAGCTGCAAGTGATCCTTGAACAAATGGGCGAGAATATAAAACTTGCCCGACTACGCAGGAAATTCTCTACTCAACAAGTAGCCGAACGGGCAGGCATCAACCGGACCACATTATGGAATATTGAAAAAGGGTCCCCACAGGTGGCAATTGGTTCATACTGCCAGGTCTTATTTGTGCTGGGGATGGCGGAAGACTTATTAAAAATTGCGACCGATGATGAGTTAGGTCGTCGTCTTCAGGATGCGGAATTAGTGGTCAGGAAACGAGCACCTAAAAAGAAATAGTTATGGAGATTTATGTTTACGCAGACTGGCGGGAATTAAAAGAGCGTCCTGTATTTATTGGAACTCTTGAGGTGCTTCATACAAAAGGACACCAGGTGGTTTCATTTGATTATGATAAAGAATGGATAAAAAAAGGATTGGCACAAAATCTTGATCCGGATCTGCAATACTACCCAGGCCCACAATATCTCAACAACGAAAAAGCAAACTTCGGTTTGTTTATGGATTCTTCACCCGATCGATGGGGAAAGACCTTGATGGATCGTCGTGAGGCAATCATTGCCAGAGAGCAAGGACGTAAACCCCGAAAGTTGTTTGAGGAAGATTATTTGTTGGGCGTTTATGATTTACATAGAAGTGGAGGTTTACGTTTCAAAATTGAAGGCAGTGAAAATTTTCAGCAAGAGGATGAGGGATTGGCTGCGCCACCATGGACATCAATACGGGAATTAGAGCAGGCCAGTATAGCTTTGGAAAAGGACATGCTAAATGACGAGCTCGCAAAAAAATGGATCAACATACTGATTGCGCCAGGAGCCTCTTTAGGAGGTGCCCGCCCAAAAGCAAGTGTACTGGATGAAAAAGGTAATCTTTGGATTGCAAAATTTCCCAGCGTCAAGGATACACATAATGTGGGTGCCTGGGAAATGGTGGTAAATGAAATGGCAATACAAGCTGGTATAAGTGTAGCAGAAGGGATGGTAAAGCAATACAATAGCGGACACCATACTGATTTATCAAAACGTTTTGA
>CBHEUU010000859.1:0-1974 GCA_965990355.1 uncultured Chitinophagaceae bacterium | reverse complement strand
TTTCCCAACTGGAGGGAACCATTATCTTTTTCCATCCCTGTACTTTCTGTTGGTGAAAATCAACAGGAGCGTCGGAAGGTTTCAATGCAAAAGAAAAATCCCACGATCCGTTGAGCGAAAGATAGCGGCCACTTTTATCCCTGTTGCCTTCCAGCGCATCATTCAGACTGGCAAATGAATAAGCAGTAGCCCTCGATGCATCACGATTGATGCTGCTTACAAAAGGATCTTCATAAGGTTCCCTGTTGAATACCGATGGAGAGAGAGGAACAGCGGCAGGTGTTTTATCCACCAGTTGCGCCGGCAGTGTAAACGAGGCTATCAGTAATCCTCCTGTAAAAAAACAATATTTTATCCGGTTCATCATTAACGTGATAATGGCAGCCATACACTCATATCTGCCCTGCCCCTGTTGGCCCAGGCATAGTAAGGAATGAGTTGAATGCTGACTGGTTTAGTTGTTGTATTTAATTCTTTGTACAGGGTATTATTCCAGCTATCGCTCTGCCGTAGCAGTGCCGTTCCTTTTAAACTCATCAGTTTTTGTCCGGCAATAGTAACAGTAGCCGGTTGCAGGTTGATGCTGACAGGAAGGAGAATGGATTGCAGGCGGTCTTTATTCGACAGATCTGCTGATTCAAGACAATACACTAATGGCCCCCGTTTCACCGCCACCTGGTTACGAGTTTCTTCCACTAAGGGATTTGATTCCACCAGCACAGCAGGCATGTCCATTTCCAGGGAGATAACATCACCCGCTTTCCAGATTCTTTTTATCCTTGTATACTCACCGGTTTTCGTTTCTATTGCCTGTATTTTACCGTTGATCTTTATACTTGCTTTTTTGCACCAGCCAGGAATACGCAGGTAAATGCTTGTTTCCGTAGCAGGCATTTTTTGCAGGGCGATCCCGATATTCCCTTCCCAGGGATACTGAGTGGTTTGTTTTAGCTGAACTGGTGCACCATTCTGCAATTTTGTATTCAACACATTGCCGCCATATAAATTGATGTAAAGCCCATCTGGGGCCACGCTGTACATATAATTCCCGATTTCTGCCAGCGTTCTCACCGTATTCGGCGGACAGCAATTAGACAAACTGATATAAGCCTGCCTCTCCCCTTCCCAGCGTAAATGATACGGATAATCAGCTCTTGCAGCCAATGGATTAGTGTAAAAGAATTTATTTCCTTCGAGATTGATACCGCTTAATACGCTGTTGTATAAAGCCAGTTCTACGATATCTGCATACTTAGCATCACCTGTCAATTGAAGCATCCGCCAGTTCCAAAGGACGTTGCCAATATTGGCACAGGTTTCATTATGTGCACTCAGGTTGGGCAATTGATAATCGCGCCCATAAGCCTGGTGCACCTTTTGCACGGTATCAGGCTTATAAGATGTACCATCCACAGATACGCCATCATACAAAGCACCACATCCGCCGGTAACATACATTTTATGATTCACAACATTATCCCACATCCGGTTGAGCATGGACAACAAACTGGTATCACCTGTTTCTGCATAGAGATCGGCAATGCCGGCAAATAAATAGTTCGCTCTCACTGCATGACCGACTACTTTCTGCATTTCCCTTACAGGCGCGCGGTCTGAATTATCATCTGTGCCTTCCACGGTCCCGCGGATATCAATCAGCTTCTTTGCCAGTTGCAGGTATTTATTATCACCAGTGGTGCGGTACATTTCCACGATGCCCATGTAATGCGAAGGGCAAATAGCATTGCGTGCCTGTTCAGGGCTGGCTTGTGTATAAAACTCAATCAGGAAATCAGTTGCTTTCTTTGCAATATCAAGCAGACTCGTTTTGCCGGTAGCACGGTAATGAACGCAGGCAGCCGTCATCAGATGGCCAAAATTGTACGCTTCAAAACTGAGCTTATCATCAAACATTTTTGTTTTGCCGGTCCGGCGTTGTTCGATGATGGATTTGGTATAAATATAGCCGTCAGA
>CBHEUU010000858.1:0-1976 GCA_965990355.1 uncultured Chitinophagaceae bacterium | reverse complement strand
CCCTGTACATTTCACCAAGGCTTGTATAATCCTTATTCGGGTGTTTTGTCCATGCTTCCAGATTAGGTATGATGCGTTGCAGGTTTTTTAGACCATAGAATGCACCTTTCATTCCATCATCACCCACCTGCTCGCGTTGTGAACGGGGATCATCGGGATTGGGTTCTGTTCCAAACCAGAGGCGATTATTCTTCAGCTTTTCGATCACCCAGGTATTGAGATAAGGAGTTTCTCCATCTGCATCTTTGTATTGCGGGAAGAGTTTGTAACCCCATTCAATTGCCCATTTATCATAGTCGCCAATACGTGGGAAAAGACCAGCACGGCCGATCTTATCTTCCGGTTGTGCTACGTAGTTGAAACGGGCATAGTCCATAATGGAAGGCGTGTGTCCATTTGCTTCCACCCAGGCTTTATCGCGCAATTTCTCAACAGGCACGGTTGAGCTTGAACCATAGTTATGGCGAAGACCAAGCGTATGTCCTACTTCATGCGATGATACGAAACGGATCAGTTGTCCCATCAGTTCATCATCAAAAGTCATTTTACGCGCTTCGGGGTCCAGTGGTGCACATTGAACAAAATACCAGTGATGGATCAGTTCCATTACATTGTGGTACCAGTTGATATGGCTTTCCATGATCTCACCACTGCGCGGGTCGCTGATGCTCGGTCCACTGGCATTGGCAATATCAGAAGGTTTATAAACGATGGCGGAATAGCGGGCATCTTCGAGGCTCCATTCAGGATCTTCTTCTTTAGTAGGAGCTGCTTTAGCAAAGATGGCATTCTTAAATCCTGCTTTCTCAAAAGCAACCTGCCAGTCATTCACGCCCTGTATCAGGTAAGGCACCCATTTCTTTGGTGTGGCAGGGTCAATATAAAAAATGATCGGTTTCTTTGGTTCTACCAGTTCACCTCTTTTATATTTTTCCCAATCACCATCTTTGGGTTCCAGCTTCCAGCGTTTTACAACACGGACAGCTTCCACACCCTGCGGATTAGCGTCGAAGTCAGTATATCCAACGGCAAAGAAACCAACACGCGGGTCAAAGTTGCGGGCCTGCATCGGAACTTTAGGCAGCAATACAAAAGAGCTGTTCAGTTCTATAGTGAGGTTGCCACCTGGAGCAACAGGGCCAAATGAACCACCACCGCCACCTATACCAGGCATGGCCGCCATACGGGAATATGTTTTTACTGTTGAGATTTCTATGTTTGAAGGAAATGATTTTACGCCGGAAACATATGATTTATCAGTTTGCTGTCCTCCTATACGCATGGATGATTTAAGGCTGCTGCTGAAGAAGAGCACATCATTATCACCGTTGATATAATCGGTGATGTCTATCACTTCGCCTGTAGAATCTTTAGAATAAGCTCTTACATCAAAAGCTGCAGCAATTGGCTGAACGTTTGATTTGTTCACTGCAGTGAACATGGGAGAAGTGGAATCCTTTGTATATTCTGCAAAAGAAATATTGCGCAGGAACACTTTATTGTTAGGGCCTTTTTCAAAGCGGATCACGCTTTGACCAATCTGGTCGCCTGCAAAACCAAAAAAACCATTGCGCATACCTGCACCTGCTTTGATGATACGGTTAACGACCAGTATATCGCGGTTCAGCATGGAATCGCCGATCTCGAAATAATATTTATCCTCTACTTTGTGAACGGTGAAAAGGCCTGCGTCAGAAACGGCTTTGGCAGTGATAACTTCTTTATAGGGTTTGGGGCCAGTGGAAGGTCTCGCCCCTCCAAATCCGGGTCCGGCCCCGGGCGTTCTTGTAGAGTCAGTTCTTGTCTGGGCCATGGCAGCAGAGCAGGCACAAATGGCTATTGCTACCAGCCAGCGGTGGTTTAAGAATTGGTGCATATTGCATTTTTGGTGATAAAAAAGTGATCTAATATACGGAAAGCAATGGTTTAACATTGATTCACGCTTTTTTTTACACAAGTGGAATGGAAGGTCAAAG
>CBHEUU010000857.1:0-1978 GCA_965990355.1 uncultured Chitinophagaceae bacterium | reverse complement strand
TGTTGGAGAAGTGGCCGGAGCAATAAATTCTGTCGAACTGAATCACTACTCTTTCACTGACGCTACTTTCAAAACAGGCGATGTTGCTTTTTATCGTCTTAAACAAGTGGACCTCGATGGTACTTCCTCTTATTCAAAAGTAGTTTATGTCAACAGCAGCAGGGATAAAGGTCAAACCCTGCGTATTGCGCCCAACCCTTTCCTGAATGAAGACATTCAACTGATTGGTATCAGTTCATCTGAACTGAACAAGAAAAATATCCGGGTATATAACCTTGCCGGCAAACAGATCAATTACGAGTTCACTGGTTCCAATGCCATCCGCCTGGATCCATCACTGCCTAAAGGCATGTATTTCCTGAACGTTAATGGCAGCTCATATAAATTGCTGAAGAACTAATTGCAGTTGGGTTTTTAATGAAAATGCCCCGGCTTATTATTGCCGGGGTATTTTATTTAGGGAAGGATGTCTTTACCAGTTAATGAACTACCTGTTATCAGTGAGGAGGGTTATACATAATCCGCAGTATTTCCTTTGTCGTCTCTTTTATCTTAAACCGGTCATCTATTCTTCTTCCTACAATCCAGATAATTTTTTTGTCCATCTCCAGTACCCACGTATTCTCTTTTTCCGGTAGGGATAATTTTTGGTCAATAAAAAAACGCGCGAGCTTTTTCTTTTTTGTCATGCCCAGGGGATAAAAATAATCCCCCGTTTTCCAGGGCCGGAGTATCAGCGGGAAACGGATAGATGCAGCATCCAAACAGGCAATATTCATATCTGTTTCAGGCTTTCCATCCTTTGCCGGTAACAATTCCAGGCTTCCCCCCGGAAAATCATACTGCCCCGTTTTCTCTATGGGAATAACGGATGCTTCTTCTGTTTTAACAGGAACAATGATCAGCCAGGCACGGTTGCGGATAATGCGGTGAGTGAGTGATTGCACATAACGTCCTGAATCGCTTTGCAGCAACGCTGCCACTTCATTTGTTTGGGAAGAACTGAACCCGAATTCACGGATGATCTCATACAAAACCGTGGTAAGAGGAACTACCTGCTGCAATTTCAAAACAGGAATATGCACTTCATTTTCTTTCACCGTCAGCAATTTCTTTTTATGCCCTTCAATCGCCTGCTGGTATAACAATTCTGTGTCACGAAAACGGGCCAGGTTTTGCGCCAGGTTCTTTTCTGCTCCGGGATATATCTTTTGAATAAAAGGGATTACCTGGTGACGGAAATAATTGCGGGTGTATTTATCAAACTCATTCGAGCTGTCTTCTACCCATTGCAGGGATTGATTTACGGCATAGTCCTGCAATTCCTGCTTGCCGGCAAATAATAAAGGCCGGATGATCTTTCCCTGCCGTGGAAGAATTCCCCGCAGGCCTGCAATGCCCGTTCCTTTAAAGAAGTTCATCATCGATGTTTCAATGGAATCATCAAGATGATGTGCCGTCAATAAAAATGAAAAATCATTTTCCTGTAATAATTTATTGAACCAGTTATAGCGAAGGTCCCTCGCTGCTTCCTGGATAGATAATTTATTAGATGAAGCATATTGTGCCGTATCAAAATGCCTGGCCCATACTTTCACCTGGTATTTTTCTCCCAGTGATTGTACAAACTTTTCATCGCGCAGGCTTTCTTCGCCACGCAATTGAAAATTGCAATGAGCTATTTCAAAACTATAACCAGTTTGATGACAGAGTTCGCAAAGCACCACAGAGTCCACTCCCCCACTTACGGCAATCAACAGTCTGTCCCGCGAAGAGAACAGATGATGTTGCGCAATAAATGATCTGAACGATTCAATAAGCTCCATACAAGATCTTAAAATGTTAATTCTTCATAAGCACCCCTTAATTCCCCGTGTGCATGCATATCTCCTGCTTTTTTTGCTTCTTCCATTCCTTTCTCATACACTTTAATGGCTTCTTCTGCTGTACCAATCCTTTCCAGCAATTTCCCAAGGTG
>CBHEUU010000856.1:0-1981 GCA_965990355.1 uncultured Chitinophagaceae bacterium | reverse complement strand
GGCAGGAGATAACCCAGTATCGGCATGCCCAGGTAAACAACCAGCACAACAAATAACCAGTTGCGGGAATTGCGGTTGAGTTTATAGGAAATGAACAGATCTGCCAGTAACACAAGCAGGAAAATGAAAAAGAAATAAGCGTAGTAGCCAATCCCGTCTTTACTGAAGATAAGTTGTTTGTTCATGGCGATAAACCGTTCCCAGAGTGGCCGGAGGTTCAGCAGGTTATTGTTCACCAATCCCTGTACATCATACTTTACAGGAAGATAAAAATTGAAATAGAGGGTGATGGATAACGCATAAAAAAGAATGGCTGGAACAAAAAACCATGCAGCTGCTGTCACTATCTTTTTTAACTCATCCTTTCTTCTCCAGTGATGCCATAAGATGAGGGGTAATATAAGCCCGGCCAGTATCAATGTTTCAGAACGGATATATGTGGCGATACCCATCAGCAGTCCTGCCAGGGAAATATAATTTGTTTGCCTTCTTTTGAAATACTCAATTAAAAAATAGCAGGAAAGAAAAAAGAAAACGGCATTGCTGTAATCAAATAACGCCATAAACGTATAGGCAAACATTTCAGGGATAGCCAGGAAAAAAATAAGTAGTAAACCGGCGGGCAAGCGGTGAAGATGCCGGCATAATGCATGATACAGGAAGATAAGCACGCTGATGAATATGGAGCTAAGCCAGATTTGCCCGAAAGGGAAACCGGCATATTTGTAAATGATCTGAAGAGACGCTATAAAAGGAGGTTTGAACTGGTTGTTGGTGGTTTCGAGATTAACCGTAAACACCGAATTGATCATTGTTTTTTCTTTTATGGCATATTCGGCAATTACTTCCGCGCCTGAAGTAAGGTCTCTTGGAGTGGGAGGAAGGTAGTAGCACCGCCATACGCTTATCAAAACAACCAGGGTAACGATGAGCAGAAATGGTATATCATACAGGTTGAAGCGGAAGCGGCTTTGCCGTATCATCCGGCGGAGCTCTTCCGAATTTCTTTTGGACTGAACATTCAGCCATAAACTGGTAGCCAGTAATGCCAGGAAAATATTGGTAGAAGTTAAAGGCAGTGTGATCAGCTGCAGCAGGAAAGGAACTACAGAAAACACTGCAACACCCAGTAATAAACAAAGAGGGAAATAAAGTCCGGGCTTGATCTTTACACGGAAAAACCCCAGCAGGCCTATCCCTGTAAAAAACTGCATTACGGCCAGCAGCAAAACCATCAGGATACTTGTCATAAGGTAACCCCCAGTTTTTGAAATGCGGCAATTGTATCTTTTAAGCTTGCTTTATCGGTTCCTTTATTAAGCAATAATTTTCCTTCATTCACGCGAATGTACCAATCGGCATTAATTGCCTGGCTGCTGTTGGCCCATACTGTTTTAATACCGGTGAAATAATAAAACACGGCCGGTTCAGGCACATGATATTTCAATCCTGCTTTTGTGAAATAATTGGTAGGAGGCATCAGCAACAATGCCTGCTGCTGTCTGTTCTTTTTCATCTTATCCGCGATCAACACGGAAAACGTGTAATCATTTCCGAAACGTTTGGCTAATCTTACTTCTTTTGCTTGTTCCTTTTGTTGTTGAGGAAACTCTTTCCAGTAGGAAATGACTTTACGGCCCCATGTTTTATTTTCGGGTAACAGGAAAAAACCGGTTAGTGCAACAATTGCGATAAGAAGGAGTAAAAGTTGGCGTTTGAGCATGGAACAAAAATAATATTTCAGGGGCTTGTATTCCTTCCCGTATTACTGGTAATTTTTTTTCTTACCGGTAAGGCGGGAAGACGGGGATGGGTCGTTTATAATAGATAAATGCTTTCTTATTTGTTGAGTAGAGTTCTAATAAGCTAAAATTGTAAGTTAGAAAGCTTCGCAAATGTTTACCATTATTGCCTTGTAACCTTTACTGAATCCGAAGTCCAGCGCAAGGTTGGTACCTGAGACTTTGCTGCATTTGATCCG
>CBHEUU010000855.1:0-1985 GCA_965990355.1 uncultured Chitinophagaceae bacterium | reverse complement strand
TTAATTTTGACTGGAACAATTTCTTTGTAAGCGCATTCTTCCAGGGCGTTGGTAAACAGGATTGGTGGCCTGGTGCTGAAGCAGATGCTTTCTGGGGACCATATAACCGTCCTTACAACCGTGTACCTGCTGAAATGGTGAGTGAGATCTGGTCTGAGCAAAATCCCAATACTTATTTCCCACGCTTAAGAGGTTATATCGCACAGTGTACTGGCCGCTCGCTTAATGTTGCTCAAACAAAATACCTGCAGAACGTAGCCTATATCCGGTTGAAAAATGTTCAGGTGGGTTACAATCTTCCGCAGAAATGGATCAGCCGTGTTAAAATGAGCCAGGCAAGATTGTATGTGACTGCAGAAAATATCTGGACATATTCACCCATGTATAAGGTCACACATAATCTGGATGTTGAAAATATCCAGGGTTCAGACCGTGTGCTGACAGATGGTGGAAACGGTAATGGTAACAACTACCCGATCCTTAAAGGCTGGACTGTGGGTTTAAATATTTCCTTTTAATCATCCCTAATTCATTTATTATATGAAACAATTGTTTTTATCTATAAGTGCTTTGCTGGTGTTGGCTGCTGGTTGTAAAAAGCTGGACCAGGAACCGCAGGCCACTGCTACAAAGAATGCTGTATTTGGCAGTGAGAAAGGCTTGCAGCTGTATGTAGGTTCCTTTTACAATAATCTCCCTAATGGTGGCGACGTGGTAAGATTGGATAATATGACTGATTATGCTGCACGTACCGATGTCCCCAGCTTTTTGACGGCTACCGGTTTCACTGCCCAGCAAGGTTCGGGCTGGAGCTGGACAGCTCTAAGGAATATCAACTATTTTATTGAAAATAATACTGACCCTGCTGTTCCTGAAGCTACCCGTGTGAATTACACAGCTATTGCAAGATTCTTCCGTGCGATGTTTTATTACAATAAGGTACAAACCTTTGGTAATGTGCCCTGGTATGGAAAGACAATAGATGAAAAGGATTCGGTTTCGTTAAAAAAACCACGTGATCCCCGGACACTGGTTATGGACTCGGTATTGGCAGACCTCAATTTTGCATGTGATAATATCACCAGTACAGACGCCACCCGCAGCATGATCACAAAGTTTGTAGCATTGTCTTACAAATCGCGCATCTGTTTATTCGAAGGAACTTTCCGCAAATACCACAGTGGTTCAGGAGGTTTGGCTGAAGGATTAGGAAACACTGCCAATACCTGGTTGCAGGAAGCCATTAATGCTGCTCAGAAAGTAATGACGGATGGCGGGTTTAAACTTAATATAGCAACCGATCCTAATCTTTCTTACCGTCAGTTATTCATCAGCAAACAACCTGTAACCAGTGAGATCATTCTTTCCAATGTTGCCGATGCTACATTGAATGTGTTGAATGATGCTAATTGGTACTGGACATCTGCCACATACGGATCACGGCTGAGCTTTATCCGTACTTTCGTAAACACTTACCTGAAAATTGATGGCACACCATTTACCAATGATGGGGACTATGCTTCCAAAACTTTTGCAGAAGAAGTGCAGGGCCGCGACAAACGCCTGCAGCAAACCATACGTATGGGTAACTATACAAGGGTGAATGGCGGCGCGCTGGAAGCTGCTCCTCCTGTGTTCTCCTATACTTATACAGGGTATCAACCTATCAAATGGACACTTGATGATGTGTATTACGATGGAGGCACACGTAATGATAATTCCATTTCCCTGATACGGTATGCCGAAGTGCTGCTGAACTTTGCAGAAGCCAAAGCAGAACTGGGCAGTCTTACTGATGCAGAGTGGGCACAAACAATTGGTGCATTGCGCGCAAGGGCCGGTATCACCGGTGGATTGACGGCCAAACCAACACAGGTTGATACTTATCTTCAGACTAATTATTTCCCCAATATCACTGATGCCACTTTGTTGGAAATACGCCGCGAAAGAGCAATAGAATTGGCCTGGGAAGGTCTGCGCTTTCC
>CBHEUU010000854.1:0-1986 GCA_965990355.1 uncultured Chitinophagaceae bacterium | reverse complement strand
ATACTTGAGTATAGCATCAATAAAAACAGGGACATGGGCAGGACAACAGAACTGGAAAAACTGAAATTATGTTCAGGTTCGTTCGTATTGGCAGTGAACGACACGATTAACGTGATTAACGGCAAATGGAAATTGCCCATTATCGGGTCACTGCTTTTTGGGAAAAGAAGGTTTAAGGAGATTGCGAGAGAAATCCCCAAAATAACACCCCGCATGCTTTCAAAAGAATTAAAGGACCTGGAAGCAAATGGCATCGTAAAAAGGACGGTGTACAGTACCATCCCTGTTGTAGTGGAATATGAATTAACAAAATCAGGAGAGCAGTTTAAAAAAGTACTGGATATAATGGTAGAATGGGGTTTGCAGCACAGGAAATGGTCAATGGGTAAATGACGGTTTTAACTGCTATATTCGCTGAATATTTATACCAGATGAGAAAAATACTGGCGCTGATTTTTACTTTCACCCTGCTTGTTGCATCTGCTCATGCGCAGGCATATCCATCCTGGACATCGGCAGAGATGTACCAGGCACTCCGCAAACTCAATGTGCTCGGTTCTGTGCTGTATATCGCCGCACACCCGGATGATGAAAATACCCGTTTGATCACTTATCTTTCAAAAGACCGTTTATACCGTACCGGTTATCTCTCTATGACAAGAGGGGATGGCGGACAAAATCTTATCGGTGATGAACAGGGTATTGAACTGGGATTGATCCGCACGCAGGAATTGCTGGCTGCCCGCCGGGTGGATGGAGGCGAACAGTTTTTTACCCGTGCGTATGATTTTGGTTATTCCAAAAACCCGGAAGAAACATTTACCAAATGGGATAAAGAAAAAATATTGAGTGATGTGGTTTGGGTGATCAGGAAATTTCAACCTGATGTACTCATTACCCGTTTTCCTACTACCGGTGAGGGCGGGCACGGGCATCATACTGCTTCTGCCATTCTTGCCAATGAAGCATTCACCGCCGCTGCTGATCCATCGCGTTTCCCTGAGCAGCTGAAATATGTAAAACCCTGGCAGGCCCGCTGCATTCTGTTCAACAGTTTCAATTTTGGCGGAAATAATACCATAACGAGTGACCAGTTGAAGCTCGATGTAGGTGGTTACAACCCCTTACTGGGAAAAAGTTATGGAGAGATCGCTGCTGAAAGCCGCAGCCAGCATAAAAGCCAGGGCTTTGGTGTGCCGGCTTCAAGAGGGGAGTCGTTTGAAAACTTCAAGACTACCGGAGGTAAAGCACCGGCAACGGATCTTATGGACGGCATAGATCTTACCTGGAAAAGAGTACCGGGCGGAGAAAAGATCGCCGTTGCTATTGATTCCATTACCCGTTCTTTTGATCTGCTCTATCCTGAAAGATCAGTGCCGGCTTTGGTTAAACTCTACCAATCCATCAGCAGTCTTGAAGATGGCTACTGGAAAACGCAAAAACTGAAAGAAACACAGGAACTGATCGCCCAGTGCAGCGGACTGTTTCTTGATGCTACTACAACAGAACAATTCGCCGTGCAAACAGATTCGGTAAGGATCAGTTTCAACTTCAATAACCGTCAGGGTGTAAATGCCGTTCTGCAAAATGTGCGTATTGACCGGTTTGATTCCAGCTTTGCGCAGCCATTACCAAAGAACCGGAATATCAATTTTGCAAAAAACTTTTATGTGCCTGCTTCCAAAGCATTGACCCAGCCTTACTGGCTGGCCAAAAAAATGGAAGAAGGTTATTTTAATGTAAGTGATCAGTCCCTGATCGGCCGTGCTGATGTGGAGCCATCCTATATCATGCAGGTGCAACTAAAAATAATGGACCAGTCATTTACTTTTGAAAGACCAGTCAAATACAAATTCACTGATCCGGTAAAAGGGGAATTGTATGAGCCGCTTGTGATAGTGCCTCCAGTACTGGTATCGGTTGATCCTGCTACAGTGATCCGGACCACCAAAGAATCACCTCCTTTTATAGTTACCCTGAAAGCCA
>CBHEUU010000853.1:0-1993 GCA_965990355.1 uncultured Chitinophagaceae bacterium | reverse complement strand
GCATTTTCATCGGCCTGCTTTTTCTCATCTGCTTGTGTAAATGAAATCTGCAGTTCATTGTTCTGTACCACCACTTTAAAATCTTCTTTCCGGCATCCGGGAGCGATTACATCTACTTCGTAATGCTGATCAGTTTCACGCACGTTCACGGGCACTTCGTTTTTGCTGTCCGCGACTTCTGTGTCCCATAAATTACCATCAAAAAAACGGCGGAGTGTATTGTTGAAAATACCATCAACAACATTACCAAGCTCCCTGGGACCTACTGCATTTCGCTTTTGGATTGCGTTTGTCATAAATCACCTCCTTTTTTTAGATATTGATAAATAGTGTTACCATACCAGGAACGGATTATCGTCATGCGGCCAGCCGCCCTTTTTCTCAGGGCGGTTACGCATTCGCCTTTTGAATAGTCGGATAAGTTGTCGCATAACATTTGAATTGAAAAGGCCTGAACAAGCAGAATGCCAATGGAAATAAGTGCTGAAAAACTGACATTTGCCCTGATTTTTTTTCAGCATTGCTGAAAAATTTACATTCCCAGTGTTTGCACTAACTCGCGAGCGGCCGCACCTCCCGCACGGTTTGCCCCAATTGTAGAAGCCGAAGGCCCATAACCAATCAAATGAATTCTGGGTTCTTTAGCCACCATCGTTGCCAGTCTTCCCGTCATAACTATTCCGCCACTCTCCTCTCTTGGTAATACCGGGTTTAAATGTGCCAGTGCACTTTTAAACCCGGTATTCCAAAGAATGACATCAGCTTTTTCTTCTCTTCCATCATCCCATTTCACGCCGTCTCTTGTTATTTGGCTGAACATAGGAATGCGCTTGAGTACGCCGCGTTTTTTCATATCTTCTACTTCCGGTGAAACGGGCAATCCTGTAACTGATACGACCGATAAAGGCGGTAACCCCTTTCTTACACGCTCTTCCACCATCGCCACTGCATTATGACCGGCGACTTCATCAAACGGACCTTCTCTGAATTCGGGAGGACGCCGCGTTACCCATGTAGTGGTAGTCACTTTCGAGATCTGATCAAGCAACTGAATGGCGGAAATACCACCCCCAACAACAATTACATGTTTTCCTTTGAAATAATCAGCTGTCTTATAATCCCTGGTATGTAATTGTTCACCCTGAAAAAGTTTTGCACCGGGGTACTCAGGGATATACTGGTTCTCCCAGGTGCCTGTTGCATTGATGATGCCTGATGCGGAGAATAAAGTTTTTGATGAATCGATATAAAATCGATCCTCATGCAAATACACATTTTCCACTTTCAAGGGACGATAAACCTGGAGATCAAATTTCTTTTCGTACAGGTCATAATAGCGAGGCACAGCAACACTGGCCAGGACCTCTGTTTCATTGGCCGCTAGTGTTTCCTGAAAAGACATGCCCGGCAGATCATGGATCTTGTTGACTGTACTTAATGTAAGGGAGGACCACCGGAACTGCCAGGCGCCACCCGGATGAGCAGCTTCATCCAGAACGATGAAATCACGGCCAATTTCCAAACCGAGTTTCTTCAGGTGATAAGCAGCCGAAAGCCCCGCCTGACCTGCCCCTATCACCACAATCTTTGTTTTATACCTGAGCTTGTTTACCATGCAGAATCCCGCTTTAACGCCACCCTAATCCTGGTGCTACATGGTTTAATATTGCAGAAAGCACGTGAACATTGTAATCGACGCCAAGTGTATTGGGAATCGTCAAAAGAATGGTATCAGCTTCCTGGATCGCTTCGTCCTGTGCCAATTCTTTGATCAGCTTATCTGGCTCTGCAGCATAACTTCTGCCGAAAATTGCCCGTCTGTTCATTTCCAGGGTGCCTATCTGGTCTGTGCTCTTGCTGTCGCGTCCAAAATAATACCTGTCCTGGTCATTGATCAACGCAAAAATTGACCGGCTCACAGAAACCCTGGGTTCGCGTTGATGCCCTGCCTTTTTCCAGGCCTCTTTATATAACCTGATCTGTTCAGCCTGTT
>CBHEUU010000852.1:0-1998 GCA_965990355.1 uncultured Chitinophagaceae bacterium | reverse complement strand
CAAGAAAGGCGGAGTCCCTGTCCACTGCACTTATCTGCAATGGATATCCTGTTTGTGCTTTGGAATAAAAGGAAACAAACAAAAAAAGAAGAAGCAGTATGTGGCACCTTAACTTTGCCATTTAGTTTTTTGGTCGCTTATACCCGTAAAATTATTCATTAAACAAATCTACTTGGCCGGCATTTATATTCATATTCCTTTTTGCAAACAGGCCTGCCACTATTGCAATTTTCATTTCAGCACTTCCTTGCGATACAAAAACGCATTAATTACCGCTTTATTGAAAGAGATCGTGCTAACCGCAAATTTCTTTCCGGAAGCCAAAGCTTCTGCCGGCATTGTGGAAACGATCTATTTTGGAGGCGGCACTCCCAGCCTGTGTACAGAAGATGAAATAAGAAAAATAATAGATACCATCCGGAAAGCATTTTCCGTATCAACTGATGCCGAGATAACCCTGGAAGCTAATCCGGACGATATTACAGAAAAAAAGCTGCAGCAATGGAAAGATTCCGGCATCAACCGGCTCAGTATTGGAATACAGAGTTTTTTTGAAGAAGACCTGGTGTGGATGAACCGCGCTCACAATAGCCAACAGGCCCTGGAAAGCCTGATGCTGGCAACACGCTATTTTAAGAATATCACGATCGATCTCATTTATGGCACTCCGGACCTTACGAATGACAAATGGAAACAGAATGTAGATAAAGCCATCAGCCTGGGCATCCCCCATCTTTCCTGTTATGCATTGACCGTAGAACCCAAAACGCCTTTGCAAAAGCTTATCCGGGAACATAAAACGCCTGATGTAAATTCCGATCAGCAATCAGAACAGTTCCTGCTGCTGATGGAATGGCTGCAGAAAGCCGGGTATGAACATTATGAAATATCCAATTTTGCCAAACCGGGTTTCCGCAGCAGGCATAACTCTTCTTACTGGCAGGGTAAACCGTATTTTGGTTTTGGCCCTTCCGCTCATTCGTTCGACGGGCAATCGAGGTGGTGGAATGTGGCGAATAACACAAAGTATATGCGGTCCATTGAACAAGGCATTATCCCTTTTGAAAAAGAAGTGTTGACCGCTACGCAGCAAATCAATGAACTGATCATGATCTCCCTGAGAACGCAGGAAGGCCTGAACCTGGAAAGGATCACACAGGATATCCGTGGCATGGATAAAGAAGAGCTGGTAAAAGTGCAGAAGGAGCTTTTAAAAGAAAGCGCCAAATATATCAGGAATGGATTGATGGTGCAGGAAGAAGGATGGCTGCGGCTTACGCGGGAAGGGAAATTGCTGGCAGACGGAATTGCAGCGGATCTTTTTCTTTAACCCTTTATATCATCACCTGCTCTATCTTCTTAAATCCTTCACGGGGTTTTACACCTTCCCACAAAATTTTGTAGATCGTTTCTGCTAATGTCATCGGCGCTTGCACAGAGCGGTTGATATTATAAATACACTTTGCCGCATTATAACCTTCAGCCACCATGTTCATTTCCAACTGTGCTGTCTTCACCGAATAGCCTTTGCCTATCATATTGCCAAAAGTGCGGTTGCGGCTGTAAAGAGAATAACAGGTAACAAGAAGATCGCCGAGGTAAACAGAAGCGGCATAATTAGGCGTTTTGCGATGGGTAAACGGATCTTCGTCTCCTTCATGTTCACCAACCACGATATGCTCTGCACCAAACCTTCTTAAGAATTCAGCCATTTCATCCGCCGCATTGGCGATATATACACTCAGGAAATTATCTCCATACTCCAGTCCATGTGCAATGCCGGCACCTACAGCATAAATATTTTTCAGCACAGCTGCATATTGCACACCCAATATATCGTGGTTAACGATCGTATTGATATAATCTGTAGTAAACTGGGAAGCGATAGCGGAAGCCGCTGGAATATCCGTTCCTGAAAAAGTGAGATACGATAATTTCTCCGCTGCTACTTCTTCTGCATGACAGGGGCCAAGCACTGCAAAATAATTTTCAATAGGG
>CBHEUU010000851.1:0-1999 GCA_965990355.1 uncultured Chitinophagaceae bacterium | reverse complement strand
GGAACATTTGATCCATTGCAATAGACCATTTCAAAATAACTACCTTAAACTCTAAATTTTCAAACCCTTAAAATCAATTTATCATCTTCCGGAAAAAGTATTATAACCAACAATCATGAATTTAAGTTACAAGAAAATCGCAACTACAGCCGCCGGTGCCTTTTTAATGATGAGCGTTCACGCACAGTATCCTGAAATACCCTCTGATGTGCAAAAAGCTTCGGATTCGTTAATGAAAGCAGCTAATGCACATTCAGAAGCAGCATGGAACATTGCTTATCCCATTATTAAAGAAGAAGCGAAAAAAGGCCGGCCCTTTATTCCCTGGGCTTCCAAACCCGATGACCTCCCACAGGCAAGCATTCCTGCATTTCCTGGTGCGGAAGGCGGTGGTAAGTTCAGCTTCGGTGGCCGCGGAGGAAAAGTGTTGGTAGTAACTAATCTGAATGATGATGGTCCGGGAAGTTTCCGCTGGGCTTGCGAACAGGGAGGTGCACGCATTGTGGTGTTCAATGTATCTGGCATTATCCGTATCAAAACACCGGTGATTATCCGCGCTCCATATATTACCATTGCAGGACAAACAGCCCCCGGTGATGGAGTGTGTATCGCTGGTGAATCTGTTTGGCTGAATACACACGATGTGGTGGTGCGCTTTATGCGCTTCCGCCGCGGAGAAACCTGGGTAGGCCGCCGTGATGATGCCATCGGGGGAAATCCTATTGGCAATATTATGATCGATCATGTGTCTGCAAGCTGGGGTCTTGATGAGAACATGAGCATGTACAGGCATATGTACAATGACAGTACAGGTAAAGCTGCCGAAGATAAATTGCCGACCGTGAACATCACTATTCAAAACAGCATTTTTGCCGAAGCACTCGATACCTGGAATCATGCATTTGGCAGCACATTGGGTGGTGAGAACTGTACGTTTATGCGGAATCTCTGGGCTAATAATGCAGGACGTAATCCATCAATCGGTTGGTATGGCATTTTCAATTTTGTGAACAATGTTGTGTTCAACTGGGTGCACCGTTCTATCGACGGTGGTGATTACCGTGCGCAATTCAATATTATCAACAATTATTTCAAACCCGGTCCTTCCACGCCAAAGAATACGGTAGGCCATCGCATTTTAAAACCGGAATCAGGAAGAAGCAAATTGAAATATCATGTATATGGCCGTGCTTATGTGAATGGCAATATCATGGAAGGTTATCCTGAGATAACAAAAAACAACTGGAATGGTGGTGTGCAGGTGGAAGAAATGGCCAATACCGGCGAGCATACTGCCGATATGAGATGGAATGAACCATTGCCAATGCCTAAGCTCACGATCGTGAGTGCTGAAGCTGCCAAAGCTTATGTGCTCGCCAATGCTGGCGCCATACTTCCAAAACGCGATCCAGTGGATATACGTATTACCGAGCAGGTAAAAACCGGCAAAATTGCTTATAAAGAGAATGTGCCTTTACCGGCAACGCAGTTCAAACATCGCCGTCTTCCAATTGATTCATATAAACAAGGGATCATCACTGATGTAGCACAGGTTGGCGGTTATCCTGAATACAAGGGAACTCCTTACAAAGACAGCGACAATGATGGCATTCCCGACGACTGGGAAAAAAAGAATGGCCTCAATCCCAATAATGCAGCCGATGCATCTGCTTATGCAAAAAACAAAAATGGTTATACCAATATTGAAGAATACCTGAACAGCGTAGTGCCCCTGCAAATTGTGAGACCTGCTGCTGCCAGCAAATGATCAATTCTTAATCTTAGTTAGTAGTTCGTTGGCCGATGGTCAAGATACGGGATGTTCGATAAGTAAAATCTTTTCAATTGTCACCCCGGACCAGGTTTAATTCACTTTCTGGTTTAATGAATCTAAGATCCGGGGTCTCCCCGCGCTGCACTTGTTTCAAACCAATAAATCTTATTGTTTAGAAAATACTGCAGAGATGTGAGACCCCGGATCTTAGTGAACTACAGTCGC
>CBHEUU010000850.1:0-2000 GCA_965990355.1 uncultured Chitinophagaceae bacterium | reverse complement strand
ATACACTGATTTCTCCCTTTTCTGAGCTTACGCAGAAAATTTAAACGATGCTATTCTTCTTCAGTTTCTTCATCTTCCTGTTCTGCCTGCCAGTTTATTTTGTTTTCAGCAATTTCACTAAGGCCTGCGTCCGTTTCTTTTTCTTCTTCGAGTGTCTGGTTCAACAGTTTAATAACCTCATCTTCCCCTAAAACGGTGGCAATCTGCACCAAACCACCATACGTAGCAATTTCGTAATGCTCTACTTTCTGAGCCGCCATAATAATGCCTACGTCCCTGGTCATTGTTCCATCTTCAGTTTCTTCGATAATACTTTCCCCTTCTTTGATAAGGCCCTCCATAGCATCACATTTTTTTGCCTGGGCTTTCCGTTCCATTAATTGAAATACTTGCTCTAATCTTCCAACCTGTTCCTTAGTTTGGGCAATATGTTCCTCTATTGCGGTCTTTAACTCGGGAGTTGTAGCGGCCTTTTGCATTTTAGGTAATGCCTTGGTCAATTGTTTTTCGGCCCAATAAACATCTTTCAACGATTCGTAAAAGAACTCTCGCAATATTGAATTACCCTTTCCTACGCCTCTGGAAACTGGTGTTAAGTTTTTTGATTTACCTGCGGTCCGGGACTTTGAAGCGCTGGTTGATTTAGTATACGCCATATGTAAATTATGCTTTTTAAATATGGTTATTAGTTGCAAAGCCTGGACCAGTCATAAACCCGTTCAATATGTGAATGATATAACTTATTACGCCAGTTATGTAACAGTCATTTGGATTAAAAGGTACAATTTTACAGGGTGTTGTTTTAATAGCCGCACATTAAATTAGAAAATATGAAAAAAATTATCGGCATTACAATCCTGGTTCTGTTTGCAGGATTTTCTCAGGTTAACGCTCAAAGCGCTGCCAGTAAAGCAGGAACGGATGTTAAAGAAGCCGCGGTGAAAGCTGGCAACAAAACGGCAGAAATGGCGTCAAAAGGCAAAGCTTCAGTTACTGATAAAATTTACAAGGATAAGGAAGGCCCCGATGGTCAAACCATTTATATTGACAAACATTCAAAGTATTATTGGATCGACAAAAAAGGGCATAAAGTACCCATAGCAAAGAACAAACTGATAACAAAGAAATAAAATGGATGGCTGCCGCTCCGCATGAAAGATGGAGCGGCTAAGGGAGGAAACAAATTAATTTTTAACCAGGCAGGATCTCTTTAGTTTCCAGATAAACCGCATAGGATCTGGGAATGATCTTTCCCCCATACAGATACGCATATTCTTTTGTAAATGTTGCTCCGAAGTATATAATGACGCTCGAGTAGTAAATCCAAAGCAGCAAAACAACCAGGCTTCTGCAGCACCGTAGGTGGAAGCTGTGTTAATATTACCAAGAAAATAACCTATCACCCCCTTGCCAACCATAAAGAAGAAGGAAGTAAAGACAGCTCCTTTTATGGCGTCTCTCCATGTCACTTTTCCGTCGGGTACATATTTGAACAGGACTGTAAAAAATACCGCCACAACTGCGATAATAAATATCCGGTTAATTGCAAATACCATAAGAACACCGGCGCCTGCAAAAAAGTCGATCAGATAACCACCCAAGGCATCAATCAGCAAGTTGATTATCAATGACAAAACGAGAATAAAGCCTATGATGCTGAAGATGCCTAAAGAGATCACTCTTTTAATAAAATATTTTTTCCGGTTAAGTTTTGGTATTGGTTTCAACTTCCAAATGTGATTGATGGCGTCCTGCACTTCTGTAAACACGGCTGTAATACCAAACACAAATATTACGATTGCTGCAACTTTTGCTACAAAAGAATCCTTCTCCGAAACAACATGCTGAATCATTTGCTGTATCTGCATGGCCGCAACATCTCCAACCTGTGAGCGTATTTCTGAAAATATTTTACCTTCCATTGCCTGTCTTCCAAAAAAATATCCAAATAAGGAAATAGTAATAATAAGTAAAGGCGCCAGGGCAAAGATCGTATAGTA
>CBHEUU010000849.1:0-2007 GCA_965990355.1 uncultured Chitinophagaceae bacterium | reverse complement strand
TCAGGAAACGGGTCATGTGTTCCCTTGTTTCAAACAATTGTATGCTGCAATAAAAGAAAATGAGCAGTGTAAGAAAACGCCGGTAAATAACAAAAGAAACCGACCAGGGAGCACCCATCGGGTTGAATATCTGGATCACGGAATAAAGCAATACGATCACGTATACAAACACGATCACATGATTGCAGTTTTTCCAGAACGGCTCCTTCAATTGTATCTTCCGTAAAATGATCGCCAGGAATACGAGGTAAATAAGAATGTCTACAAACGTGCCAAGGGGAAGTTCCACCCGCAGGAGCCGCTGTATATCGAACAGGAAGAATGAAAAGATGATTGCAAAATAAAAACCGAACAGGGGGAAGAATATCGTTACACCACAAATCACCACACCAATCGCTGCACACATAATAGCATAACCCGCCACATTACCAAAAGTGGAAATAAAATAAGCCACCCCCACCATCAGCAATGGCAGGATCACCATCAAAGCAATATTGGTAATATTGCTTTTAGGTTCAGTTGCTTGTTTTACGATTCTCATGATGGTACATTTAGTATTGGCCCAAAAAGATTAAAGGAAAACGATCTTGAAAAAAAGGAAACTGACAACCGCCACTACAAAAACGGTAACGACGATCTCCAGTATCGAATCTTCCGAGAACCTTTCTTCCTGTATGCTTTTAGGTTTGTCCTTTTCTTTCATAACCTATAGTTTTACAGCACAGTGTTCTTTACCCGTTTGCGCCGGAAAAGCGGCAGGATAAAGCTCTCTGCAATTTCTTTATAAAATTGCCCGGTATACCTGAATACATTCCAGATGGTAATACCGAATCTTTTATTCAGCAGATATTGGGTTACGCAAAATAATACGAAATACGTGGTGGCTGTTCCAAAAGCCGCTCCCATTACCCCCCACTGGTACACAAAAGCCAGGTTGATACCCACGTTGATCACAAACCCGAAAAACATCACCTTGAAATTGGTATTCGGATCGCCGGTCCCATCCATCACCGTACCAAATTGCTTCAGAAAAGGTAATGCAAAACCAAAAAAAGCAGTCACCCGTAATATCGGTGCCGCCACAATGAATTCATGGCCTGCCAGCAACCGGAGAATAAGCGTAGGGAAGATCAGCAGTACCAGCAATGCCGGAATGGAAAAAATAAGCGTGGCAGCTACTGCCCTTTCATACATGTATTTCACCGAACTTTTATCGGACGCATTGAATTTGGCCATCTTTGGGAATAAAATATCGGCCAGTACAGCCGAAGGCATGTCTACCAGGTTGCTGATGCGCAAGCTGGCATTATACCATCCTGAAACAACAGGCCCGAACCTGTTGGAAGTAATAAAATTATCGGTGCTGCGGAACAGCTGCGAAAAAACATTATTCCCGAATACATATTTACCAAAATGCCATAAGCGCACTACCCAGGGGCGGGTGCCGGCAAAATGCCATTGCAAATATGGCTTCGCCATATAATACCCTACCACTCCGGCTATCAATACAGCCCCGAGGTAAAAGAAACTGAGCAGTACAGGAGTAAGAGTGGCGCCGAGAAAAAAATAAATCGCTATCGGTAAAAACAATAATCCCTGCCGCAGGCAATACATCCAGCAGATCCCACGGAAATCCATATTAGCATTCAATACAATTTCGCAATGGGAAAACAGGACGCTGATCACCAGTGTGAGGGCATAAAGCTGCAGGATGGGAGCCAGATCGGGCGCCTGAAGCAAATTGGCTACCGGTATGGCCAACGCGAGAAATAAAACAGCCAGCACCGAACTGAGCAGCAGGCTCATGGTAAATGCTGCCCCCTGGAGATAGGCATGATCTTTCTCTTCGTGCTGATGAGTGAAGCGGATGAATGCATTGCGTAATAAAGCTGTACGCGCCGTTTCTGTAATGGAAGATATCAATATGAATAAACCCCATACTCCAAAGCCAGCACCTCCCAGCATACGGGCCAGCAGCATAAAAGAAAAAATGCCGAATCCCAATAC
>CBHEUU010000848.1:0-2012 GCA_965990355.1 uncultured Chitinophagaceae bacterium | reverse complement strand
CGTATTGCAGGTGGCGGGACAAATGATATTTGAAACCGCAGGTCAGAAGGTATCGACGAAGCAGGGCGAGATGCTGCTGATTCGGAAAAATCAACTGGCAGAGCTGACGAAGGTGCCGCTGCCCGGCGAGGATTATCAGACTATTGTCATTCGCCTGAAAGAAGAATTGTTGAGACAGATCGCCCTGGAAGAACAGATCCCCGTGATGCAGAAGTACACCGGACCTTCCAATCTCGTGATTCCTGCAAATGATTTCCTTCACGGCTTTTTCCAGTCGATAATACCCTATGTCCATCATCCGGAGCAGCAGCAGCAACTGGCCCAGGCATTAGGCCTGATCAAAGTAAAAGAGGCTGTACGGTTATTGTTGCATACGATGCCAGGCTTAAGGCAGTTCCTGTTCGACTTCTCGGAACCTCATAAAATGGATCTGGAAAAATTCATGCTGACGAGTTATCATTTCAATGTACCGGTCGAAAAATTTGCCGAACTCACCGGCAGAAGCCTGGCGGCATTCAAGCGCGACTTCCAGAAAACATTTGGCATGGCTCCGCGTCAATGGTTACAGGAAAAAAGATTGACCGAGGCCCGTCACCTTATTGAAAGAAAACACTCGAAACCATCAGCCATCTATCTCGATCTGGGCTTTGAAAGCCTTTCTCATTTCTCACATGCCTTTAAGAAGAAATTCGGCAAAGCGCCTACTGAGTGGACGGTGTAAGCCGCTTACTTTCCCACTGATAAGAAATCCATTACCATAGCCGATATCGTTTTTATTCCCACCTCAATAGCACCATCATCACCCATAAAATTTGCCGTGTGAAGACTTCCGGAGCTTGTGCCAGGCTTGGTTGTGCCAAGGCTGAAAAAGAAACTTGGACATCTTTGTGCAAAATAAGCGTAATCATCTGCGGCCATAAAAGGCTGCATCATACGTACATTGTTTTTCCCCGTTATCCGCTCCATAGTGGGAAGCATTTTAAGTTGCAACGTACTATCATTCATATTTACCGGCGCGTTCCTTGTGTAATCCAGTGAATAAGAGCCGCCGGCAGCGCGGGTAGTACCATCCAGTATCTCCTTGAAACGT
This sequence comes from uncultured Chitinophagaceae bacterium, assembly GCA_965990355.1. Lineage (GTDB taxonomy): Bacteria > Bacteroidota > Bacteroidia > Chitinophagales > Chitinophagaceae > Terrimonas_A. Next base: position 922 of record CBHEUU010000848.1, on the reverse strand, counting down.
TTTTCTACTTCGTCCTCCGAACGCGGATTAAGCAACCTGACCGTTCCGCTTAATTGCACCTCCGATGGAATAATATTATCCCTGATGCCGCCATGTATTTGTGCTATCGTAACAACAGCTGGCTCAAAAGGTGATAGGTTCCTGGACCGGATGGTTTGCATCGCCAATACAACCTGCGAAGCAATCACTACCGGATCAACGGAAAGCTCTGGCGATGCTGCATGGGCCGATTTTCCTGTTATACGGATGGTAAAGTTGCTGCTGGAAGCATTAGTGGCGCCAAGTGCGTATCCAATCTGACCAACCTCCAGAATTGGGTTGGAATGTAATCCAAAGATGGCATCAGGATGTAGCTCTTCAAAGAGGCCCTCTTTCAGCATTAATTCTGCTCCTCCTTCCTCGCCGGGAGGATTCCCTTCTTCAGCCGGTTGAAAAATAAAAATTACTGTTCCCTGTAACTTTTCTTTCATTGAAGACAAAACGCCGGCTGCTCCCAGCATTACACTGGTGTGAATATCGTGTCCGCAGGCATGCATTACCCCGGTAGACTTCCCATTGTAGTTGGCTGTGTCGGTTGATTTAAATGAATAGCCAGTCTGCTCTGTTACAGGCAGTGCATCCATATCAGCGCGAAGGGCAATCACTTTTCCTGGTTGTTTACCTTTTACTATTCCAACAACCCCGGTATGAGCAATACCTGTTCTCACTTCAAGATCAAGCGATTTTAAATATGCAGCTACCAGCTTTGATGTATTGAATTCCCGGTTTGACAATTCCGGGTGTTGGTGAATCGTATGCCGGAGTTCAGTAACAGGTGGTAATATTTTTTTTACGGTAGTTGATAACAATGCATCATTCTTCTGGGAATGAGCAAAACCCATGAGGGTTAATATAAAGATCAATGTAAGAACAGATTTCATGG
>CBHEUU010000847.1:0-2014 GCA_965990355.1 uncultured Chitinophagaceae bacterium | reverse complement strand
TGAATACCTGCCGGTAGGTGTAAAGCTGGTAACACAGGGCGAAATTGTGGCCAACAGCCTTGCTGATTACCTGCACCGGCATCCGGAACTGGAAAGCTTGTGCAGCAAAAACGGGCAAAGGGTTTTTTATACCACAGATGCCCCTGAGGATTTTGACAGCCATGCGACTATTTTCTTTGGGGAGCCGGTGAGATCAAAGCATATGGACCTGGATGCGGAGGGGTAGATATCTGATATCCAATGTTCCACATCTTGCGGCATGTATCCCGCATCCCGTATCCCACATCGCGCTGAGAAATTCTCATTTTTTCCTCCAAATATCCCCATCTTGCCCTACCTTTGCCGTCCTTTCACGGCCAGCGGGTGTGGTGATCCGCAGGTGCGAAATGAAACCAGGTCCGTTCTCCCGGGCCATATTTCAAAAAAGTCCGTCTAGCTTAGGCTTAAAGCGAAAATCCGCCTACGCTAAAGCTTCGGCGGATACTAAAGTAAAAGAATATGAAACGTACATTTCAACCCCATCGTCGCCGTCGCAAAACCGTTCACGGTTTCCGTAAACGTATGCAAACTGCCAATGGCCGCAAGGTACTGGCAAGCCGTCGTGCTAAAGGCCGTAAGAAACTGACTGTTTCTGACGAGAGAAAATTAAAGTAAAATCTTCAGCCGGGTTAAACCGGGTAATTGATATTTGATAGCTCCCGGTTGGGAGCTATTTTTTTATCCGATAGTATCACACCATATGTCTCAAAACACTCTTAGCAAAAATGAAAGGCTTAAAAGCCGCAAACAGATCGAGTTCCTGTTTCAGCAGGGACAGCGGTTTGCTGCTCCGCCATTCAGGGTGTTTTATGTCATCAAAAAAAGTGAATCAAAAGTTGATGATGATAGTTTCCCCTTGCAGTTTGGTGTTGGGGCTGGCACCCGTTTCTTTAAGAAGGCGGTTGACCGGAATCGTATCAAACGTCTGGGGCGTGAAGCATGGCGCTTGCAAAAACAGGAATTGCTGCAGCTGCTGAAAGAACAAAACAAGCAGATGGACGTTTTCTTTATCTATACCGGCAAAGAGCTGCCTGCATACACAGAGGTGTTTACTGCAACAACGGGGATCATTCAAAAACTGGCCGGAAAAATAAAGTGAAAACAATCCTTCGCATACTGGCACTTCCTTTCCTGCTGCTGATAAAAATTTACCAGTTGATTATTTCTCCATGGATTGGTCCCAAGTGCAGGTATACACCTACCTGCTCTCATTACGCTGCTGAAGCGTTGAAAAAGCATGGAGTGTTCAAAGGCCTGTGGCTGGCCATAAAAAGAATTTCAAGATGTCATCCATGGGGAGGCAGTGGATATGATCCGGTGCCATGATAAGTAAAAGGCAAAAGTAAAAAGCGTGACCTCAATGTCATACATTTTTACTTTTGCCTTTTTAATTTTTACTTTGTAGCGGCTGTATAATGTTCTGCTACCTTATCCCAATTGATCACATTCCATATTGCTTTCAGGTAGTCGGGGCGCTTATTCTGATATTTCAGATAGTAAGCATGTTCCCATACATCAATACCAAGGATTGGTGTGCCTTTAACTTCAGCTACGTCCATCAGGGGATTGTCCTGATTAGGAGTAGAGCTCACTTCCAGTTTACCATCTTTCACAATCAGCCAGGCCCAGCCTGAACCGAAACGGGTAGCTCCTGCTGTGCTTACTTTTTCCTGCAGGGCTTCCAATGAGCCAAAGGTTGAATTGATCGCATCAGCGAGTTTTCCACTGGGCTTGCCACCTTTTGCAGAGAGCAATTCCCAGAAGAAACTGTGATTCCAGTGACCACCACCATTATTTCTTACAGCAGGTGATATTTTGCCGGCGCTTGCAACCAGCTCTTCTAATGATTTGTTTTCGTGCTCAGTTCCAGCGATCGCTTTATTGAGGTTGTCAACATAAGCTTGATGATGTTTGCCATGATGGATTTCCATGGTCTGTTTGTCAATGTGCGGCTCCAGTGCTTCAGGTGCATAAG
>CBHEUU010000846.1:0-2016 GCA_965990355.1 uncultured Chitinophagaceae bacterium | reverse complement strand
CTGAGTTTAACGGGTATCTTATGGTACCAGGGAGAATCAAACCGGCAGGATGGTGCTTTATATACCCGGCTTTTATCTGCAATGGTGCGTGATTGGCGCAACCTGTTTAAGCAGGGTGAGTTGCCATTTTATTATGTGCAGGTAGCTCCATATACCTGGCAGGAAAATAACCCTGAAGCATTTGAGTATGCAGAATTGAGAGAAGCGCAATCAAGGTTGCGGATGTATGTGCCCGGAACTGGAATGGCGGTAACAATGGATATTGCTGATCCCAACGATATTCATCCCCGTAATAAACAGGATGTAGGATACAGGTTGGCCCGGCTCGCAATGGCACATACTTACGGGATGTTGAATATGATCAGCAGCGGACCTGAATATGAATCCGTTTCTGCTCAAAAGGATACGCTGATCGTTTCTTTTATGAAAGAGAGCATAGGTTCAGGTTTGGCAACGAATGATGGACAAACTCCCCGTCATTTCTTTATAGCCGGTGCTGATAAAAAATTTTACCCTGCTGAAGCAGTAATAAAAGAAAACCAGGTATGGCTGTTCAGCAAACAGGTGAAAAAGCCTGTAGCAGTCCGCTATGCTTTTACCAATTATCCTGTTACAAACTTTTGCAACCAGGAAGGATTTCCTGCCGTACCATTCCGGTCATCTTTTTAAAGATATATGCTGAAAAAATAAAACTGTATTGCTGATGAAAAAAATAGCACTGATCGTATGTAGCATATTCGTGATCACGATAGTAAAAGCCGGTCCCGGAAATATTGCACCGCAGGCGAAAGTAACTGTTTCTACTTTTCATGGTCCTGCTTTTAAAGGTGAGAATGCAGTGGATGGTATTATAGGTGTGGATGGTATTGGAGAGTGGGCTTGTGAAGGTGATACAACTGATTGGGGGTATATCCGTTTGCCATGGATACAGTTAACCTGGGACCAGCCGCAATTAGTGAACAAAGTTGTGCTGTACGACAGGCCAACACTGCGTCATAATATCGCCGGTGGAAAATTAATTTTTAGTGATGGGTCAGTGATATGGGTGAACCAGATACCTGCTGATGGAACCGGTAAAGCTATTCAGTTCCCTGCTAAAAAAACAAACTGGATAAAGTTTGTACCAAATGATGGTACGGGCCGTGAACTTGGATTCTCTGAAATAGAAGTGTATCCTTCACCAGAGCAAACAAAGGATTATATCTCCTGGGTAGATCCTTATATTGAAACGAACCGGGGCCGTGATATATTCTTCATTACCGGCAGCACACCATTTGGTTTGGTGAGTGCAGCACCGCTTACAAGAAATAAGAATCAATATGGAGGTTCGTATAATTATAACGAAACAGAAATACTCGGCTTTGAGCAAATACATGCCTGGATGGTAGCGGGCCTGGAAATAATGCCCACTACAGATAAAGTAAACCTGGCAAATGGCCAGCACAGCTGGAAATCAAAATTCAATCATGATGATGAAATAGTGCAGCCGGCTTATCACCGCGTGATGCTGCAGGACCAAAAAATATGGGTTGAGCAAACAGCAACGGAGCGGGTTAGTTTTTACCGTTTCCGTTATACGCAAGCTGCGGAGGGAAGGGTTGTTATTAACCTGGGAGGTTACGTTACTAACTCTACAATGGTGGATGCAAAAGTTCACAGAGTAAGCGACACCGAAATAGAAGGGTCTTTTAGCACAGTAAAACGTTATTGGGGCGGCCCTAAAGATGTAAGGATATTCTTTGTTATCCGTTTCGATAAATCTTTCCGCTCACTGGATGCCTGGAAGGGCAAACAGGAAATGCGCAATCAACCGGATTATGCAGGGGATAGCCTGATACTTTCTGCAGCGTATCCTGTAGAAAAAGGCGATCAGTTGCAAATGAAGATCGGGTTGTCGTATACAACCATTGATAATGCAAGAAAAAATCTTGAAGCAGAATGTCCCGGATGGAGTTTTGATGAAGTGCGTAATAATACACAACAAGTCTGGAATGAATGGTTGGGCCGCATGGATGT